>NZ_JBAXHI010000021.1:0-66954 GCF_037138995.1 Candidatus Chlorohelix sp.
CCGTCAAATCGGATTTTTTCCGGGAAGCCAGAAATGCAAGGCTGATAAAGGCGTTTATGAAGCTGGCGACTAGCGGTATGATAGGAACGAGCCAGAGAATGCTCTCTACGTCTTTTGCAGTCATTCTTGAGAATTACTCCCCACACGTTTCAGAAAAGCGTGTTGCGAATCACGCCCTCAAAAAGGGTAAAATTATTAATCTTTGAGCATACCTATTGAGTCGGCATCTACCGAGCTTTGCTTTGTGGCAAGGCTTACAATAATAGCTAACCCTACAGCAGCTTCGGCAGCGGCAACTGTTACTACAAAAACCACAAAATTGTCACCAGCGAAATTAATTCCTTTGGTAAAGCTACGAGCAAACGCTACAAAGGTGATATTCACGGCGTTCATCATTAATTCAACGCACATGAAAATAACCAAAACATTCCGGCGCATTAGTACGCCCGTAAGCCCTATCGAGAACAAAATCCCACTCAAAATTAAAAACCAAGCTGTCGGTATCATCTAATCTTCTCTTTGTTTTGTACTAGTGATACTTTATGGCGTAGCGAGCATACGCCACAAGCGAAAGGCAACTCAGCCCCTCACATTATTTTTTCAAAGTAAGCTTGCGCTCTTTATCAAGTTCGTTTGTGCCGAGCATTTTAAGCTCTTTTTCGTATTCAAACTCTTGTGCCGAACCGGGTTCGGCTACACCACCGAGACTGATGCCAACTGAACGGAACTCTTTGCGATCGCGTTCAAGACCACGTCTGCCGATTACGATTGCTCCAATGGCAGCAACCAACAAGATTAACGAACAAATTTCAAAAGGCAGAATGAACTTGCTGTAAAGTTCTTTACCTAGCAACGCGGTATGTCCTGTGCTGTTAGGCTCGGAAAACCAACCTTCATTACTTTTGACCACGCTGTTGCCTTGTGTATCGGTCATCGGCACTTTGCTAGATACCACGTAGCTGATGTTTTTCGCCATGTTTGCTGCTTGAGTATTGGCAGAGTCTGTGATTTTCCCGCCGTTATTATAGTAGTTGCTGGCGAAAATTATCACCAAAACTTCCGCCAGAAATGCCAAGGCGATTACTGGTGCTATCCGACTCTGGAAAAAGCGAAACGGGTTCAGTGCCGGACCGGGTCGGAGTTGTAACAACATCATCACAAAGACGAATAAAACCAGAATAGCACCGCTATACACCAAAACTTGTAGTGCCGCCATAAATTCGGCACCCATCAGGATGTATATACCTGCTACGTTGAAGAAGGTAAGTACTAGGGAAACGGCAGAATGCACAGGGTCTTTGAAAATTACTAGACCTAGCGAGCATACAATCGAAAGCCCTGATAATACCAGAAATATAATTTGCTCAAGCGGCAATCCAAACATTGTTCTAATCCTTATTTCTTGTCAGCCCACTCGCCCTTGCCAAGCTCAACACGTTTTTTGCTGCCTTGACCGTCTTCATCATAATACTTGTGGCTTTCCACTTTATTAATGTCACCGACGGTCATGTGCTTGATTCGTACTTCGGCTGCGGTATCTGCCTGATTCTCCACGAATTTGGGCATAGGCACTCTGGAGTCTTCGGGTAGATACTTATTTTGGATTTCCTGAAAGTTGGGAGGCAGAGTGCCTTGCACCAACGGCTTACCTTCACGTATTTTCTTGAGATACTCTTCGTATTTCATCGGGTAGCCGTACGGCAAAGTTCCAAGCGCAGGCTGGTGGCTCTGAAACTTACCACGCTGGATGCGCGGGTCAAGCTGATTATGCTTGAGGAAGGTAGAAGGCGCATCTGTAACAGCAGGGAAACCTGGTTCTTCAATAGACTCTCCGGTGCGTTCTTTTTCGCGGTCAGAAAGGCGCAACATTGCACCCGCATCAAGAATAAGCTGGCTGCGGTCGTAAACCGACAGTTCAAATTCGTGAGTCATAACCAACGCCAGTTCTGGGCAAACTTCTACGCACATTCCGCAGAAAACGCAGCGACCCATATCATAGAGATATATTTTAGCGTTGCGGAGACCGACATCATCAGTGCCGGGTACTACCGTCAAGCAGTTTGACGGACAAACGGCGGCACACAAACCACAACCAACGCAACGTTCTTTGCCTGTTTCTTGATCTCGCACCATACCGACTGCGCCTCTGAAGCGCGGGTGGAAATTTCTCATTTCCTTGGGATATTGCAACGTCACGTTCTTCTTAAAGAAGTGCCGGAGCGTCAAACCCAGACCTTGCGCTATTTCCTTTATCATCTAGACCACTCCTCTATCAGAAAGTTTTGAGTTTTGCGAGAAATTTAACACTCGAACCTCAAAACTGTACTTTATCCCCACCAACCAAAGGTTATACCCAAATATTTAAAGACCGCGGTAATTGCCACGTTGGCAAGCGCAATTGGGAACAATACTTTCCAGCAGAAACCCATCAACTGGTCGTACCGGAAGCGCGGCAAGGTTACTCGAATCCAGTAATAAATGAACAGGAAGAAGGCAAACTTCAGGAATAGCCAGATAGGACCCGGAATGAACTCAAGGAATGAAGCAGGCGCTGCCCAACCACCTAAGTATAGTGTTGCTACTGTCGCCGCTATCACGTTCATGTTGATATACTCACCTAGGTAAACCATCCCGAAATGCATTGCGCCGTACTCAAGGTGATAACCGGCTACAAGTTCCGATTCGGCTTCCGGTAAGTCAAACGGGTTGCGGTTGGTTTCGGCGATGCCACTGATAGCGTAAACGATGAAGCCAAAGAACTGTGGAATTATGTACCACATGGTGTTCTGTTGTGCTATCACTACATCGTTTAGGTTTAGCGAGCCAGCCATTATCAGCGTACCCATTAAGCCCAAACCCATCGTCAATTCGTAGCTAACTACTTGTGCTGATGAGCGGATGCTACCGAGTGTCGCATATTTGTTACCGCTGGTGTAACCGGACATTACGATACCATACACACCGATTGAGCTAAGAGCCAGCAAGTATAGGATGCCCATATTGAGGTTGGCAATTATCGGGCGAATCCATCCCCCAAATAACCCTTCACCAGTAGCATCGCCCCACGGTATTACCGCAAAGGCGGCAAGTGCCGGTATAAAGGCTATTATTGGAGCAAAGAAAAATAACGTTTTGTCGGCATCTCTTGGCACGATATATTCTTTGTTCAACAGCTTTACGGCATCGGCAATTGGCTGTAACAGACCTATAGGACCTGTACGCATTGGACCAAATCGCTGTTGAGCGAGCGCCATTACTTTGCGTTCTGCCCAAGTTTGGTATGCCATGATTACCATCACCACGTTCATAATAATGAACAAGGTTACGAAGGTTTGAAGGAACCAGATTACAGGTTCTTCCGGGGCATTTACCCTTGCCTCTGTTGCATTTACAACATCAAATAATGCGAGTGAAAACATGAGCTTTGTTTTCCTGTAGTGAGCAGATTATACTTAAGGTCAATGGTTGCCTATTAAAACGGCAACCGATCATGGCATTACCGATCAACTTCACCTAGAACGATGTCTATCGTTCCTATGCAGGTAATAACATCCGCTATCATGCGACCTTCGGTCATTAGCGGAAGTGCCTGCAAATTAACGTAACTAGGAGCGCGAATTTTCAGTCGATAAGGGCGTGGAGACCCATCACTGATAATATAGAAGCCTAGTTCTCCCTTTGGACCTTCCAAGCCAAAATAGCACTCACCTACCGGGGCAGGGAACCCATGAATGACTTGGTAGAAGTGGCGTTGCATTTCCTCAGCACGGCTCATTGAGAGTTCTTTAGGAGGCAATACTATCTTGGGGTCATCTGCCTTGACAGGACCTTTTGAAGGTAATTTTGCCAACGCCTGCTGGATTATACGATTGGATTGTTCCATTTCTTCCATACGTACCAGATAGCGATCGTAGCTGTCACCAGTAGAACCGAGGGGAATCTCGAAATCTAACTGATCGTAGTACATATAGGGTTCATGCTTGCGTAAGTCCCACTCAACTCCGCTACCACGCAGGGAGGGACCGGTCAAGCCATATTGGATGGCTTGTTCCGCCGTAATAACCCCTACGCCCTGAGTACGAGACATAAAAATAGGGTTTTTGCTGACCACTTTGTTGTAGTCTTTTAAAGCTTTATGGAAAAGCTCGGTAAATTCGTGTACTTTCTCATTGAAGCCGGGAGGAACGTCTGACATCAAGCCACCGATGCGGGTATAGCTGAGGGTCAAGCGTGCGCCGCTACACATCTCAAATATATCCATTATGGTTTCGCGGTCACGAGCAGCCCAGAGGAAAGGGGTAATTGCCCCAATGTCCATTACGTGGGTACCAAACCAGATTAGATGGCTGGCAATGCGCTGTAACTCGCTTAGAATCAATCTAATCCATTGCGCTCTTTCTGGCACTTCAATCCCAACCAGCTTTTCCACCGCCATAGTGTAAGACAGATTATTATTGAAAGGAGAGAGATAATCAAGACGGTCGGTAAGAGGAATAATTTGGGTGTAATATTTATTCTCCGCCAACTTCTCAGTACCGCGATGCAGGTAGCCGGGTACAGGGTCGCAGCGTACCACCGTTTCGCCTTCAAGGTCAACAATCACCTGTAGCACGCCATGGGTGCTGGGGTGGTGTGGACCAAGGCTTAGGCGCATTCGCTTGTCGCCTTTTTCTTGAAAATTATCCCCGCCTACAGGATTCATTACATTCTGCATAAGAACCTCGTCTTTTATTTAGAAAATCAAGGGTTAAATAAGCCCTTGATTTAAATATCGTATCCCTCGGTCGGGTAATCCTTGCGCAACGGGAAGCCTTCCCAATTTTCAGCCATCAAAATACGGCGCAAGTCTGGGTGTCCCTCATAAATAATGCCGAACATATCGTAGGTTTCGCGTTCCAACCAGTTGGCAGTTTTCCAGACAGGGCAAAGGCTGGGTATCTTTTCGCTGGTGCTGGCTTTAACCCTGAACCGATGGCGTTTGGATAGGGACAGCAAATGGCTAATAACATCGAAGCGTTCATCCCTTAAAGGGTAATCGGCGGCGGTTTCGTCAATCATCATATTGAAGGCGCAATCAGGGTCGTCACGCAAGAACTGGTGAACTTCAAACCAGATTGTTTTCTTTACGCGAACAGTAACCTCATCGCGAAACTCGGTTATACCTAGGATATTACCGCCAAATTTTTCCTGCAACTTCTGTGCGACTACCTGAAGGCTTTCCTTCATTTGCGTTTTAACTCTTTCTTCCTGTTTTCAAACATCATCAAAAATCAGATTCCAAGAATTCAAGGTTACTTTGTGGGTGACTGCTTGCTACAAGCTTGCAAGTAACCATATAGCCCTGACCTCTGATTTTTGCCACAAGTTTATTCAGGGTAGCCTCTACTTTAACAGGGTAGGAGGGCTACTGATTTCTTCGTCAATGAACTGCATATAATCGGCTGCGCTTGGTAATGCAATATGACCGGGACGTTTGACTTCTGAAGTGTCCCAAGTACGCTCAAACTCGTTGCTATCCTGATTCAGAATCGGAAGCGGTTTGCGAATGCGTCTTTCCGTAGCTATTTTCTTACGTAATTCGTCAATGCCATAAGCAAAGGCTTCAGGGATAGGCGGGCAACCCGGTACATATACATCTACCGGAATGATGCGATCTACGCCCTGTAAGGTGCTGTAACTGTTATAGATGTTGCCGCTAATGGCGCAACTACCAATTGCCATTACCCATTTGGGTTCTGCCATCTGGTCGTAAACTGTCTTGATTATGGGAGCCATTTTCTTGGTCACTGTGCCGGAGACCATCATCATGTCAGACTGTCGCGGTGAGAAGCGAAAGAGCATTCCCCAGCGTTCCAAAATATCAAAGCGGCTGTTTGCGTGAGCCATCATTTCGATACCACAGCAAGCTGTACCAAACAAAACGGGCCAGAGCGAGTTTTGGTGACCCCAGTTGAGCAGAGCATCTACGGTGGTGGTTACAAAGTTATCGTTTAACTTTTCGTTTAGAAGACCCAATCCAAGGCTCCTTTCAACCAAGCATAGGCATAACCCAGCAAGATTACAAAAATGAAGATACCCATTTCTATCAGTACGAACAAGCCATCACCTCGCCGCACAAAACCGTCAAAGTTAATCGCCCACGGATATAAGAAGACCGCTTCTATGTCGAACAGCACAAACAGCATCGCTATTATGTAGAAGCGAATCGAGTAACGTTCGCGAGCGCGACCAACAGGCGGCACACCACTTTCGTAAGGAATGGTTTTGCGGGAATTTGGTTTGTTTGGTCTGATAAGAAAGCCCAGCAATAACAATGTCATACCTACGATTGTTACCACTATTAGAAAGATAGCAGTGGAGAGATACGCCAAGTTGAAATCTTCTAAGCTCATCATACCGGGTTAGCCTTGTTTTTCCGTATTATTTTATTGGTTTCTGACTTCTAAAAGCAATCGAGCATAGTATCTCTTTTGGAAGATACAATTCAGCTTACATTCGTGATAAGCTGAACAATGTGTGAGGGGATTATAGCATGCTGCTGGAAACCATGCAATTCAGGTTTTGCTGTTTTATAGTGAAAACCCTGACTCTTCTATTGGTAGAAAATGGGTACGATTAGGGACTATTTAGGGAAGGCTTTTTTCATGTCCCATTGTGGACAGGCTTGCATACTTTTACTAATACGTGTATAACTTAGTCTAGTTCTGGTTATCCTTATCTGGTCTAATTCCAGTTCATTTTGAGAGTAACCCGGCACATCCCACTTGAACTAAATTCTATAAGCTTTAACCCTCCAAAAACCGTGTGAACGACTTGTTGGCGGAGATACAGTATAGATGAAAACCCGTAACGGATATTCCACTTTTCTTCGTGTAGCCGGTTACTGGCTTGCTTTTGTTTTGTTTGCGGGTTTGCTCCTTAATTGCTCACCTAATTTTCTATCTTACCCTTCAAATCAAGGCGTTTCCGAACCACCACCCGATAATATCCAACATCTACCCATACCCGGAGAAATTATTGTTTCTTTCCAGCCCAACTCCTCCCGTATTCTCTATACTGAATTGCGCTATAACGCAAATCAATATATCGGTGATTCTACCTATATTGGTCAGCGTTTGCCCTATTCCAACTTGATAGAGGGGGTTCCAAAACTACGCGAGGTTTTTAGCAAGTATGGTGTGTGGTCAGCCGATGCCATTGACCCGGAAAATGGTACTTACCGGATTAATGCTAACCTAAATGCTGATGTATGGGCATTGCTTTATGAGGTAGAACAGAGTGGACAGGCGCGTTTTGCAGAACTCGATTATCCGGTTTACGGTTTTCGAGAGCCGAACGACCCTTATTATTTGCGAGGTGACCAATGGGGCTTAGCTAAAATTGATGCCGCTTCTGCTTGGGATATTACCACCGGTTCGGAAAATATTCTTATTGCGGTGGTTGATAGCGGGGTAGCCGCGCTACACCAAGACCTCGAAGATAAGGTTGTAGGTGGGTTGAACTTCATTTCCACTCCTCCTACTATTTCAACCATTGATGATGCAGGGCATGGCACTTTCGTAGCGGGCGTAGCTGCTGCCCGTGGAGATAACAATTATGGTATTGCCGGAGTGGCATGGGGCGCACGTATATTACCGATCAAAGTTCTTAATTCTCGTTTGCAGACTTCCAATGCGGTAGTGGCAATGGGTATTAACTATGCTACCGAACGGCGTGCCAATATTATCAACCTGAGCTTGGGTGCGCCGGAACGCTCGGAAGCAGTTTACGAAGCGGTATTGAAGGCATATAACCAAGGAGTGGTGTTGATAGGCGCTGCTGGTAATGAAGGCAATTCGGCGCCGCAATATCCTGCTTCTTTTGACGAGGTAATTGCTATTGGGGCAAGTAACCAGTTTGATGGCGTAGCGCCTTTTAGCAATAGCGGTCCTGAAATAGCGCTGGTAGCTCCGGGAAGTAGTATTTTTAGTCTTACTTGGTCGCAGCCAAACGGTTTGGTTTTCGGATTCGATAAAGGCACGAGTTTTTCAGCACCCTATGTCTCAGGTACGGTGGCGCTTATGCTCTCGGTTAACCGCAGCTTGAACCCGTCACAAGTGCGAAATATTTTGGAGGCTACCGCTGATTACCCGGGAGCTTCCGTGGTACAGACCCCTACTACATCGGTATCGCCTTCTCTAATGCCTACCAGCTCTTTGACATCTTCACCCGGTTTTACCAGCGCGTTGACTCCTTTCTCTGATGCCACCACTGCTCCGGTTACGTTTACCCAACGCACTATTGCGCATGTATTTTCTGCAACTGCCACCCCAATTACACCGCTATATTATGATACGCGCCTCGGTTTTGGCAGACTGAACACCTATCGCGCCGTTCTGGCAGCGCAGAAGGGCGATTTTGTGGCTTCCAACCGTGGGCAAGCGCAAATAAAGGTATCGGGCATTCCTAACCCGCGTGATGTGCTTGTGACTCTAACGCCGGGTGATGCTAGAGTTCCTTTCGCTGATGGCACTCTTAACTTTTCCAATTTACCGCCCGGAAATTACCGTCTTACTGCCACTTCAAGCAAATATGGTTTACCCAATAAAACCTACCCGCTCCAGAATTTCAACTTTCAGATTACTGGCAATGGAAATAACACGAAGAATTTTACATTCGATTTTTCCCCATCAGCCAAATTACTTTCGAGCGGGGTAAAATTCGGCACTTTCGCTTCTTTGAAAGACGCTCCCGGTGGTGATACGCTTTATTTCGATGATACAGGGCATTCCATCGGCAAGCCCTTCCGGCAATTTTGGGAGAATAACGCCGGCTTGTTGGGTTTGGGATATCCGATTAGCGAATCCTTCATCGAAAACGGTATGCAGGTGCAATATTTCGAGCGGGTGGTTTGCGAATTTCATCCTGAGTTTGCCGGGACTCCCTTTGCTGTACAGGTGCGTCGGTTGGGGGTGGAATACTCTGAAAGGATAAAAAATAATACGGCTTTCAGCAATGTACCCGAACCGACAGCGGAAGAACAAGCCAATGCACAGGTGTTTTATTGGAAAGAAACGGGTCATACTTTGCGCGGTTCATTTCTTAAATATTGGCAGGATAACGGAAACTGGGTTACTCTGGGCTTACCAATTAGCGAACCTTTTAGTGAAGGTGGCAGGGTGTTGCAGTATTTTGAAAAGCAGATTCTCGAACTTCATCCAGAACTTTCTTCAAAGGGCATGGAGGTTCTAGGCGCGTTGGTAGCGCGAGATTATGCGCGAACTCAGGGTTTGCTGGGACCGGGCTATTAATCCTCTCGATTCAACCAAATTTCGTTAAATACTACTTGCAGAATCCCCGATTTGATGGTAGATTAAGTTATGACAAGTTGTTATGACAAGTAGAGGTACGGTTTTGCCTTGCCTCTAAAAGTTTCTGTTTGGCTCACAACTCCACACAGCCCGCTATATGGCGTGCAACGAAGCTCTAGTCAAAACTCAACGGGCTTTTGACCGTATGGGGTCGGAATCAGGAGAACCAATTCATGAGGCGACCAAACCGATTTTTCACCAGCCGCGCCCATTTTGCTTTTCATTGGCTGGTAATTGTACTGCTTTTGCAGCTTTCTATTGTAACGCCTGTGTTGGGCGCACCCTCGCAAGATGAAACACCCGTAGCAACCGTAATTCCTGATGTGGCTGAGTACCGTCAAGGCGAAGTAATTGTAAAATTCAAAGATGCTCCAGTTGGTCAATTTCAAAATCTTGCCTCAGCTTATCTGAAAAATAATACCGATATTGAATACTATAAAAATTTAGGTTTAACCAGTGTATTAGGTCTTGCTTCGCTACCGGGCATAGACGTTCTTTCTGCTCCCGGCGTTGATGTCAAAACCCTAGTTACTGCCTTTAGCCTTAATCCCGCAGTAGCGTATGCCGAACCGAACTATATCCGGCGTATTTTTAGAGAGCCATCGGATAGTTTTTACACTCAGGGCAAGCAAGATTATCTAAAGCGGATAAATCTACCGGATGCGTGGGAGCAGGTTTACGGTTCTAATACCAATGCCTATACTTCTCGGCAGGGCGTTGTTATTGCAGTGGTGGATACCGGCATTCGTAATAATCGCAGCTTAACCCTCGATCCCGGTCAATGGGATGTATATGGTTCTTATGTACCAAGCACTGATGTCCCAACCAGCGCTACTTCTCCACAAAGATCGCCGAAGGGTCCGGCGGCGCCTCTTCCAAATGGTATTGCAGAATCTGATCCTTGTTACTTACCCCAACCTTCACCTTATCCATCGGCAGGGCAAGAGCAACAAAGCCAGACCAATTCCGGTTGTAAGGTCTTGGGACTATATGGCGGAGATGGAATTTGGGATCTCAGAGGCAGGGTTTTTTACGCGCAGGGCATTAGCACCGTGCCGGATTGTGGTTCGGCGCGTTGGAAGCCTAGCAGCCCGGAATGTACCACCGATTATAACGGTCATGGAACGGCAGTTGCCGGAATTATTGCGGCTAACCCGAATAATAATTACAGCGAGGTAGATGATGTTCCGGTTATAGATCCAGTTACAACGCAAGTGACTGTAATAAAAAAGCGGATTTATGCATATCCTTATTATAACTACGGGATGGCAGGGGTTAACTGGAATGGTTCTCGCGAAGGGGCTAATCCATCTCCAACTGGGCTTTTGTCCGTTCGTTCTTGCAACTGGAACGGCGAATGTGCTGATTCGTGGGTAGCTGAAGGTTTAACGCAAGCTGCTAATGCGGGAGCGCGTATAATCAACATGAGTCTTGGCGGACCAAACTATTCTAAGGCAATGGCTGAAGCGATTAAATATGCTCAGAGCAAAGGGGCGATTATTGTAGCGGCTTCCGGCAATGTGGCTAACGGTGTGGCGGAATATCCTGCTGCCTATGACGGCGTTATTGCGGTTGCTGCTACTGATGAAAATAATAAACCGGCTAAATTCTCATCCTATGGCTCATGGGTTAGCGTTGCCGCTCCCGGAACCAACATTCTGACTACCAACATTAACTGGCCCGGTACCTCGTTTGGAAAAGGCAATCCTTATCTTACCGACGATCCGTTTGGTAATAACAGAGACTCAGGCGATTACACTGTTATGGATGGCACCAGTTTTTCCGCCCCTATCGTAACGGGTGTTATCAGCTTGATGCTGGAGGTAAAACCAGACCTAACCGCCGCGCAGGTTAAGTCTATCTTGCAAGGTACGGCTACGGATATTGATGCTGCTGGACGCGATGACCGTACCGGATACGGTCTGGTTAATGCGGGCGCGGCGGTTAGGGCAGTTATAAACAGTGACCTGAATCCGAATCGCAACTCTAGAGTTTACGGGTTTATAGCTGGGGCTAGTTCAAATGATGTGGTTATGACTCTCGACCCGGGTCAACTTGTCAAGAATACAGACTCGTCAGGTAATTACAGCTTCGATAATTTGGGCGCAGGCGTTTACACTTTACGCGCAATATTGCCCAAAGCTGCCCGTATTCTGGGACCTGTCACTATTACAGTAGATGGCACTACCAATGGAGCAGTCCCGGTAAACTTTGACTTTGCCTCCGGACAGGTAATTGCCGGACCCGGCGCAGTAGCCCCAAGTTCGACACAACCGACAACCGGGCAAGGCGCACCTAACCAAACAGATCAACTTGCCAGCCAATCGGTCTATTTCAATAAAGTAGCGCCAATTTCCAGTACCAATGAACTAAATTATTTCTCTGAAACAGGACATACGCTCAAAGGCGAATTCAAGCGGTTCTGGGATTCTCACGGTGGCTTAGAGGTCTTTGGCTATCCTTTAAGCGAAGAGTTTATTGAAGTTAGCAAAACCGATGGAAAACTCTATACAGTGCAGTATTTCCAGCGTAACCGCTTCGAGCTTCATCCTGAAAACGCAGGAACACCTTATGTAGTGTTACTTGGTTTGCTGGGTAGTGAGTCCGTTAAAAATCGGAATTTCCAGCCGGTAGCGCCTGTTTTATCTTCGGGTACTCTGGTTTATTTTGACAAAACTGGTCATACCCTGAGCGGTCGCTTCTTAGAATACTGGAATAAATATGGTGGACTCGATATATTTGGCTATCCGGTAAGCGAGCCATTGCTAGAAAATGGTTTGCAGGTGCAATACTTTGAGCGCAATCGCTTTGAGTATCATCCTGAAAATGCTGGTAGTAAATACGACGTGCTGCTTGGTTTGCTTGGGGTTGATTTAGCACGAAATCGCAATTACATAAGGTAAGGCTTGGTTTGAGCCTTAACCATATTATATTCATAATCTGTAGGGACTCCTGTCCTTACAGATTTTTTTCCTACTTATGGCTTGCGCTTGCTCTTTATGCTATCATAAATAGGTAAATGCTGGAGCTATAATTGCCTGAAAAGCTACCTTAATGGAGGCACCCAAATGAGTATGTCCCCGCTTGGTTCAAATCCAGACCCGGAGGAAATCGATCAAAAGTTAGATGAACTGATGATAGAAGCGCGTAACCGGGCAGAAGAGCTTAATAAACGCCTGAGTGAGGTTGAGATGCTGATTCGGCAGAACCAGACAGAGGTTGACAGGCTCGGCGCAAGAGAGGGACAGCTTTCAGCACGCTTGAAAGATATGGAAACCAACATGGATGCTTATAGCTTGCCCGACATCAAGGTGCTATACAATAGCTACCATGAGGTACAGCTAAGGCTCAACTCTATGCGTAAGGAAGTCGAGCTGCTTAGAGAGCGACAGAAATATCTAAAAGAGCAGCAGCAAGAAAATTTTAGGCTCTATCAGATTTTGAATCAGCGACCCAAAAGTAAAGCTCCTCAAACTTCTAGTCATGTACGTGGGGTACAAGGCGTTGAAGCTCAGGAAATGGTCGGCAAAATTATCCAAGCACAAGAAAACGAACGCTTGCGTGTATCCCGCCAGTTGCATGATGGACCTGCACAGGCAATGAGCAATTTGGTTTTACGTGCTGAAATTTGTGAACGTTGGATGGAAGCGGACATTGCGCGAGCGAAAGCCGAGATAACCGGCTTAAAATCTATGGTGAACGACACTTTACAGGAAACGCGCGGTTTTATCTTCCAGCTTCGCCCTATGATTCTGGATGACCTTGGCTTGCTACCAACCTTGCGGCGTTATATCAAAGATTTTCAAGAGAAAAATAAAATTGAAGTTAATCTGGTAAGCAGTGGGGTGGAGCGTCGTTTGCCCAACCAGTTTGAAGTAGCTGTTTTCCGTATCATTCAAGAAGCCCTAAGCAATGTGTCAATTCACGCCCATGCCTTACACGTTAATATATCGCTTGATTTAGGTGAACAAGCTGTAACCTTGAGCGTAGAAGATGACGGTAATGGCTTCGATATTCGCAAGCTTGAAGGTGAAAAACAGCAAAAATCGCTTGGTATTCATAGCATGGGTCAGCGCACTGAAATGTTAAACGGCAGGTTGGAAATAGCCAGTACGCCCGGTCGAGGTACCCGTGTGGCAGCATATATTCCCTTGATTACTATTTGATATAAATAGTTGGCTAAATAAATTTCACGAATGAAATAATCGTAATGTAATTCGTAATGTTTATATGGTATATTACATTCAGATGAGGAAAGCACAATAGCCACAATCTAAAAGTACTATATACCAAATGGCTATTGCTATAAAAGCCTCATAATACTAAAATAGATTAGTGGAAGCGAATGATAGTGCTTCAGTTTTAGAAGAGACGTGTTGCAAACTGTACTGACATCCTAGCAATAGGCGCGGCGCAAAAAAATATTATTCAAAGTTTTTTTTCCTAATTCTGCCTAACCTTTGCTAATCACACTCCGCAGTATAGCAATATATCCCTCTTGCATTGAAGAGTTATCCTTCTGTAACCACACTGTCAATCTCAACTTTAACAACTTATTATCTATGTTGGAGGTAACGACAATGTTGGACTTCAAGAAACTTTTCCGCAAACAGACCGAAGAAAAAGAAGGTCAGGGTCTCGTAGAATATGCTTTGATCCTCTTCTTAGTAGCCGTAGTAGTTATAGCAATTCTGGTGTTCCTTGGACCTCAGATCGGTAACGTCTTCAGTAGCGTAACCAAGAACCTGTCCTAATTATCTGGGATTTTGCCTCTGCTCCGTTTGGGGCAGAGGTCTTTTATTTCTACGCTGAAGCTGTTCCAAGTATAGCTATACAAATAAAAATAGGTATATTGCACGGACACCCCACTCTAATCGGTGGGGTTTTTCTTTGTTTTTGAAAATAATAGCTTTACAGGTTATTATTAGCCTGAATTGCTATCCTTTTTACTTATAGTATGGGAAATTCCAATACGAACGCCATAAAGCAAGCTTTTGTATTCATAAATCGTCACCCGTACCTCTTTCTTTCAGGCGCGGCTTTGGTTTTGCGCTTACTGGTTGCGTTTTTCTGGGTAAAGCAACCTGGTTTTGTAGATGCTTATTATTATTACCAAGCTGCTCAGAACTGGTATGATGGACATGGTTTTGTAATCAATACGGTCTGGAATTATCAGATAACTGCTTTTAATCCTACCAACCCGCTCTCTGGCTATACGCACCTAGCCTTCGACTACTGGAATCCATTGGCAAGTTGGCTTATTATCGGTTCTTTTGCTTTATTTGGAGTGTCTCCTTTTGCCGCATCCCTGCCATTTATGCTTTGCGCTGCACTACTCCCGCCACTGGCGTTTTATGCCGGGAAACTGGCTTTTGGAGAGACACAGCGGCGTTATAGCTGGGTTATGGCGGTTGCTACGCTCTTTCCGGGACGCTATTTCTTATTCTGGAACGCTCCAGATAATTTTGCTAATTTTGCTTTGCTCGGCTTGCTGTGCTTCATAACTATTCATTTGGGTCTAAACAAAGATGATCGTTGGCTAGTAGTGGCAGGCGCGTTAAGCGGTTTGGCTTACCTGTGCCGAAGCGATGGGGTGTTATTTACTGCCACACTTGTACTATCCTTTCTTTGGGTGCGCTGTAAACCACAAACAGGGCTTCAACTTTGGAAGCCACGTTGGGGAATACTGGGTTTAGCCCTAATTGCTGCTCTTTCGGTGGTAACGCCATGGTTATGGCGTAATCTGTTAGAATTTGGCACACTCTTTTCTCCCAATAGCGGCAAAGTATTTTGGCTGCAAAATTATAACGAACTATTCAGTCATAGCCTTTCCCTAACACCGGCACGGTATTTTGAGTGGGGCTTTGGCAATATTATTATCAGCAAACTCAACGCACTGGAGATAGGCGCGATTATTCTAAGCGTGCAGGGTTTGTTCCTGCTTGCGCCTTTTTTCCTGCTCGGTATCTTTCTTTTGAATTTTAAGAACCGGGCTTATGTACCTTTCTTAATCCATCTAACGCTTTTATATTTCGGCATGGTGCTTATATTTACTGAAATTAGTTTACACGGAACGCTTTTTCATGCGGCTGGTAGCCTTATACCCTATCAGGCTGGCGCGGCTCTTTTCGCTATCGAATGGTTGGTACGAAAATATTGCGAGTGGCGCAAACGCCCTAACCGGCTCAAGTTTTTCGCTAACGGAATTGCTGTGCCATTGCTGGTGGTGTCAATTGTACTCACTCTATTAGTCTCTGCCTCTGCTTCTAGCTCTTGGGATAAAGACTTTATTTATGCTGTTGAGATAAACGATTGGTTCAAGGCAAACAGTATTTCAAACTATGCTATAATTATCGGCGAGCCGTTAAGCTACTACTACGCTACGGGTAATCCAGCTATAGCGTTGGCAAGCGATAGTGTAGCGGCTAATCTAGAAGCTGCTCGCCGCTTTGGGGCAAATTATCTGGTGCTTGGCATAGAGCGTTATTCAGCTTTAGATGCTTTGTATAAAGATAAGGGCGGAGTAATAGCGGCTGGTCTGAAATTGCAATTTATTGCAGAATATAAGGGTAGCCAGATTTACAGGATAGAACCGGTTAATTAGAGGCACTATTGCAATCTATTATTGGTAATTCCTCAGCTTATCGTCAATTGATTCTGCGGGACCTCGGTTTGGCATGCGGACTTAGTATAGCCGCCTTGCTGTTTATATTTCTGGCATTTTCGATTTCCATTTGGATATTGGCGCTAGGCTTGCCTCTTTTAGCAGGGGCATTCTGGTTTGGCAATCGTGGAAGTGTTGCGTTACAGAAACAGCGTAGTCAGGAACGATTGGCAACACTATTAAGCAAGGTTTTGGGTGAGAACTATATCTATTTTCTCAACCTTTTGTTGCCTGAGAACCGTTCGGTTGGCATGATTGATGGGGTGCTATTAGGTCCTCATGGCGCGTTGGTACTAGAAGTATCCAGCATTTCTGGTCAGTATATTTGCGAGGGAGACACTTGGTACAGGTACATGGGAGGCAACGATTCGACTGCCAAAAAGCAACCTAACCGTAAACGTATCAAGGATAGCCCTACTTGGAAGGTGATACGTGCTGCTCGTGAGGTAAAATCGTGGCTTTCAGTACGAAACTTACCTCAAGTGCCGGTTCAACCGAT
The DNA here is from genome assembly GCF_037138995.1 of Candidatus Chlorohelix sp. Lineage (NCBI taxonomy): Bacteria > Bacillati > Chloroflexota > Chloroflexia > Candidatus Chloroheliales > Candidatus Chloroheliaceae > Candidatus Chlorohelix > Candidatus Chlorohelix sp. The sequence continues at coordinate 16,514 of NZ_JBAXHI010000021.1, forward strand.
AGTGGTGTTGGATAGGGGCAAATTATTTTCTTCTACACACCCCAATTGCCCTATTGTCGAACATGCTGATTTGGTGACTTATCTCAAAGAGCAAATATCCCCCAAAGGGTCTTCTTTCGAGGCAACTGACGTTAGCGAAAGTACCTTGGAGCAGATTATCCATCGCTTGAAAAACCATTGAACCAATTCTATCAAGGTGTTTTTTGTGGGAATTTATGATAATCAGATTCGCCTAGGGCTTGATTTCCTAGTAAAAATACAGAACCCCGATGGTGGCTGGGGTTATAAGGTGGGTGGGCAAAGCTTTGTAGAACCAACTGCTTTGGCATTGTTGGTGCTTTTCCATCCCAATATTGGGGCTGGTAGGTTGAATGCACCTCAGCCCTATGTGGATGCGGTTCAGAAGGGACTTACTAGGCTTCGCGCCGACCAGCATCCAGACGGTGGGTGGGGAATTTTCAAGGAAGATCAGTTTAGCGGCTGGATGACTTATCCTGCTACATGGTGTTTTAATATTTTGCTGCGAATCCCAGAATTAGCTGCGCTCTATGCCAAACCTGAAGATGTTGATTCACGAAGTAGCGCACGCAGCTTGATTTTGAATAAACAGCGTGAGCCAAAAGTTACTCAGAAAGAATGGGATATTTATAAAAAGCTACTAAGTATTGACTCCAATCTGTTGGGTTGGAAATGGGGACCTAACGCTACTGAAGCAGGTTTTGTGATTCCAACCGCTCTGGCAATGATAGCCTTGACCGTGGAAGACAGAACGATAGTAGCTGATAGCGACCAGATTCGAGAAGGTAAGGCTTACCTGCGTGATCGCGCTTGCGCCGTAGGTGGTTGGAACGTTGGTAATCCTTATATGTATGATAAACAATTGCCACCAACACCGGATGGAACTGCCTATGCTTTATTGGCTTTTGCCGTTACGCTCAGCACTTCGGATTTTGGCGGCACACAGGAAGTATGGCGTGGTGTTTCAGTGCTGTCCGATTTTTTAGAAGAAACTTACAGTGACCATGTGTTGGCTCTTGGCTTGTTGTCTTTACGCTTTTACCCTGATATAGGTACTAACAACTCTGACCGTATGGGTCGCTTTTATATAAAATTACTTAAAGGCACTCCTTCCCAAACCGGTAAACCCGCCTCAAAAGGACAAGCTCTTAGTGGTGGCTGGATGACTAGCCCTCATACTACTGCGTTAGCAATTCTAGCTTTAAGTGATAATCTTTATTTTGTGCAACCGCAATGACAATAAATCCTAATCGTCCCAGACGTAGAGTGCTAAGTCGCCGTCAATTTACACGCCTGATGCTTACAGGTGCAATTGGTGGCTCTGTAGTGTTGGCTGAGTTTGTCAGCCGTCCACTTGGGATAATTAAGTGGATTAGCTTAAATTTCCGCCGACTCGGCAAGGGCTTTGGAGAGAAATCACAGGTGGCGATAGTTAACGCGACCTATGAGGGGGATATTTTAACCCCGCTACGAACTGCTTGGGAAGCGGTAGATACCCCTTCTGCAACAGGTAAGCGTGTCGTTTTAAAGCCAAATATTATTTATAACTTCCCCGGTTCAGCTATTAATACTCACCCTGCCGTACTGGAAGCAGCTATACGGCTTTTCCGGGAGCAGGGCGCAAAAGAGGTTATCGTGGCGGAAGGCTCAGCTTACCAGCGCGATATTACCGATTTGTTATATCAAAGCGGCATTCAGAAGGTGCTGGATAGCCTGAATGTGCCTTTCGTAGATTTGAACCACGATGACTTGGTTAAGGTTAATACCAAAGGTGGTTATAACAGTCTGGAATTTATGTGGTTGCCCAAGACAATCGCTCAAGCAGAGTTGCTGGTTTCGATGCCTAAAATGAAAACCCATCACTGGGCAGGGGTGACTCTGAGTATGAAGAATCTGTATGGGATTGTGCCGGGCATAAAATACGGCTGGCCCAAGAATATTTTGCACGTAACCGGGATTGAGCAAAATATCGTTGAGTTGTATGAAACAATGCCTCCACAAGCTACCATTGTAGATGGAATTATGGCAATGGAGGGAGATGGTCCTTTGTTTGGAACACCCAAACCAGCGCAAGTGCTGGTGATTGGGCGCGATTTGGTAGCGGTTGATGCTACCTGCGCCCGTATAATGGGATTTGAGCCAACCAAAGACTTCCTCAAGCATATCTGGTATGCCGATTGGCTTGGTCAGGGAGTGATGAGTAAGGATCGGATTATACAGAAAGCTTTACCCGTGGAGAGCGTGAAACAGAGTTTTGTTGCAGCCCCAAAACCTGAAGATGTAGCCCGATATTAGGTATATAAAAAAGCAAAGAAGCTCTGGCAAAATCTCCAAAGCTTCTTAAAGTTCTCTATTTAGTTTAGTTTGCTTGAAGACACGCGGGCTACCTAGCTTATTTACGCCAGCTTAACCTTGCCGCTTTGCGCTACACGGCTTCTCGATTCAAGCATCGGTGAGGGTTCTAGCGGAACCAACTTCGAAGTGGATGCGTGGCTTTCTAAACGCCTTTGCATTCCTCTTACTTACACCGGACTACAGGAACCGACTATTGCTTACCGCCCCAGCATACTGACTAATTTATCTCTTGAGTACCACTGATCACTTCTACTCTACTAATTACCCTACTAACGACCTTGTTAATCATGCAATTTCACTTTTGTTCTGTATGTATCTATGCACATCAGTTCAATTGCAATTTAATCACATCTATCTGTTACAACCCGTAGCAATAAAGCTTATCCAGCATATTTAAGCTACAAGTTTACAGCGATTTAGTAAAAAAGATCAGGTGCAATAGCACTGGGGCTTTATCTGTCTTCCTGCCAAACTCCAAATAGCACATGAGGTTTAACCATACCAGTGTACCTCCTATTTGGGACTTGCTAGTGAAGCTACCACCAATAACAGAGTAAAAGCGCACTTTTGAGGTGAGCTTCATTATTATCTTCCCAATAATTGTAGCTTCTCAATTTATGGGGTGTAGATATTCTCTCTACATTCACAGTATATAGCGGTTTTGTAGCTGAGTCAATAGGGTTTGTGTTAATAATTTACAAATCGTTAACAGGTATTATTTGTATAGCGCTTTACAAAGTCCGTGTGATATTTGCCCTTCTTATGCTCTGTAATAAGAGATGTAAGTTTATTAATTTTTCATAAAAAGCTTGAGATTACGGTCAACGCTTCATCGATTCCGCTTTGTTCTACCTCGTAATGGGTCACAAAGCGGATGGTATAAGGGCCCATTGAGTTAATCAAAATCCCTTTTTGCTTCAAACTTGTTACCCACTCATCGGCAGTGCGCCCCGAACCAGTCGTATCTGCCATCACAATGTTGGTTTGCACAGTTTCTAGGTCTATTTCCAGTCCCCTGACCTGTTGTAAGCCTTCGGCAAGGCGTTGTGCGTTGTAGTGATCCTTCCCCAACCGTTTGGTCATTTCAGTGAGCGAAATAAGACCCGCTGCCGCCAATATACCCGCCTGCCGCATACCACCGCCTAGCATCTTTCGATTTTTGCGGGCGCGTTCAATGAAATCGCGCTTTCCTACCAGCACTGAGCCAACCGGCGCACCCAAACCTTTTGAGAGGCATAGCTGCACCGAGTCAATTTCGGCTACCAGTTCTCGTACATTTTTGCCAAGATAGGTTGCAGCATTAAATACCCGCGCTCCATCCAAATGGACAGGTACATCATTAGCATGCGCTGTATCGCAGATTCTTTTTGTATCTTCGATACTCATAACTGTACCGCCCTTACGGTTATGGCTGTTCTCAAGGCATACTAACCCCGTTACAGGGTAATGTATATTTTTCCCTCTGATGGCATGCGCTATCTGTTCGAGGTTGAGTATGCCCAGACGGTTTTCCTGAACGGTGTGATACATCAAACCGCCTACTATTGCGCCCCCACCTACCTCATAATAGAAGATGTGAGATTCTGCGCCCATTATTATTTCCTGACCTCTACTACAATGTGTAATTACCCCAATCAGATTTCCCATAGTGCCGCTGGTTACAAATAAGCCTGCCTCCTTTCCCATTATTTCGGCGGCGGTTTCTTCCAGTTTGTTAACGGTAGGGTCTTCTCCATATACGTCATCACCCACCTCAGCTTTGTACATAGCTTCACGCATTGCCGAGGTAGGTTTTGTTACAGTATCGCTGCGTAAGTCTATAATTCTTGCCATTTTTTTCCTATTATCAATTATGTAAAGTTAGAATCTTGAATTGGTTATCCAGCAACCGATTATCGGCGTTAAATTGCCCTCGATTAATGCGGCTATGAACAGCAATGGTATTATCAACGCCATTAGTTTTACATAGTTTATCAGAGAAAATTGCAGATTGCGACCAATGCTCATGCCATTTGGTGGCGCTATAAAGCAGGTTGCCACTTGTAGCGCTGCACCGGTAGCCATAATCGCGGCAGGTAACTCTATAATTCCATGCGGTAGTATAAAGCCTATAAATAGCAGAAATATATTTGCGCCCGACTGTACCATAATATTACCCAACCCGCCGATTGGGGCTATCGCTGCCATTAGCAGGAGCAAGCCCCCTATCCCCATTGATATAAAGCCTAGCCCGCTTCCGATGAGTACCGACTTAACATTGTTGAAGAAAATAAATTGCCATGTTATCCCGTAATCTGCCAGTAATTGGGAATTACAGGCTGGATTCTGGACGCTGGCTACCTGCTCTTTGATGCTTCCCTGATATTGCGCCAATAACTCTTTTATCGGTTGTAGGGTTGTAACCCACCAGCCGATAAATATTGCAATCACTAGACTCACCACTACCATGATGATAGCCGGTCCATTCAGCTTTATAATCTGGGGGATGTCGTAACGATATAAGCGCCATAAACTGAATTTTCGCAGGTTGCTTTTCCGGTTATAAATTGTTTCTTCAGGTGTACGTGCAAAGATATAGAAGAAATTGGAGAAGATTGCTTTTATCTTCAAGCTATCGCCACCTTCTCGAGAGAGAATTTCTTCACGGTTAAAGACTCTTACGCCGGTGCGGAGTAAAATCACGAAGATAAGCAATAGGCTAAGCAATACAAAGAAAAGCATATTGCTCTGACCGCTGATTACCAGAAGCGCTTCTATCTGCACGATGATAGTCATTGGCAGAATGACGAAACTGGCTAACAGGTTTGCCCCTCGCACGCTGGTTGAATGGCTACTTACTATTACTGCCCCTGTCACCATTACCAGTGCTTCTGCTGTACCAAGAAGGATAAAGAAAATGAGGTTTAATGGGTCGGTTGGCATTGGTCCGCCAGTCAGCAGGATTCCTATAACAAATACCAGTGTGCCGTATGCGCTGGAAAGTATAGTAGGGATTACCGCTGCTAGAAACTTACCCATAAATAATTCCAAATCGGTTAAGGGCGCTGAGAGTAAAGCCTCCAAACTGTTACGCTCTTTTTCGCCTACAAAACTTTCAAAGGCGATGATTAGCGAGAAGGACATCGGGAAGAACCCAACCGATAACGTAGCAAAGGGTAGCACCCTATCCTCGAAAGAACCAGGTTCAAGTTTATCCAGCATAGTTTTGCCGAACCTTATAGCCAACACCACCAGCGATGGCACAATGAAGGTCAGACTTATCAGGGGGGAAAGGATTCGCCAATCCCGCATACTGTCTCTAAGTTCGCGCCTTGTGATTATTAAAGCGCGTGCAATAGAGGAGGGTGGCTGATTACCTATTCTCAAGGTTAAATTTTTTAGCACTAGCTTACGACCTCCTCTTGCTCAGGCTGCGTTCTTGCGACTTGTTAGCTTCTTCTTTACGGCGGTTTCTAAACCAGCCTTTGCGTTTCCCTTTGAGCTTTAGTAGGGTTTGTTCGCTTTCATCCCGGTTCTGGCTGGCGGTAGCAGGGGTTCCTGCAATCTTGAGATATACAGATTCAAGGCTACGTGGCGTTTCGCTTATAGTGATTACTTGATAGCCACTTTCTACCAGAATCTTTAATAAGTGCGGGTTGTATTTTTCTGGCTCCTCGCACCTGTAAGTGAACCAATCAGTGCCTGAATCGATTACTTCAACAAGTTCTTTCAACCGGGTTGGCAAATTATCCGGGTGCTTATATTGTGCCAACTTTACGGTAAAACTTGGCGCACCAAGTAAACGGCGTTTCAAATCATCTGGGCTTCCTTCGATTAGGATTTCGCCTTTGCGAATTATGGCAATATGGTCTGCCAGTTCTTCTGCTTCGTACAGATTGTGGGTACACAAGACAACCGTGCGATTTTGATTTTTTAATTGAGAAATAGAATCTCGTACCAATTTCGAGCTATAAGGATCCATCGCGCTGGTAGGCTCATCGAGGAATAATACTTTAGGGTCATGGATTAAAGCCCGGATGAGGGCAGTTTTCTGGCGCATACCTTTTGAATACTCGCCGATTTTTAGCTTTCGAGTTTCCCATAGGTCAAATTGTCGCATCATTTGCTCTGCTCGTGTGCGTCTGGTTTCTTTAGGCACATTGAAAACTTCTGCGAAGAATTCCAGATATTCTTCAATCCTCATACGCGAGTACAATCCCGGTAACTCAGTCAGATGACCGATAGAACGGCGTACTTCAAGGGCTTGTGTTACGGTGTCGTATCCGGCAATTTTGGCATAGCCTTTGGTGGGTGCAAGAATCGCGCTAAGCATACGGGTTGTAGTGGTTTTCCCCGCTCCGTTATGCCCCAATAACGCCAAAACCTTTCCTTCTTTAACTGTAAGCGAGACATCCTTTACTGCTGTAAAGTTGCCGAATTCTTTTGTTAGGTTAACTGCTTCTATCATAATTCACTTCCAGATAAAAATTGCTTGAAGAAAACTGTATAACGCAAGCTATGGATGTTAGCGATTGCAGGAGCAACCCCGAAATTCGGAACGCTCCTGCTTTGCGATAATAACTCGAACTTGTTACTGCGGAGTAAAATTACTGTTGCTTGCGTTGTTGCATAAAGTAGAACGCAGCGCCGCCACCGCCTGCCAACAAGACTACGACACCAGCAATTATAAGAATTAACGCACCGGAATTCTCACTGCTACTAGAATTACTGCCAGACGCTTGCGTTGTAGTAGCTACCGCTGCCGCAGTAACTGCTTTTGTGGTAGTAACTGCTGCTGTAGTAGTGACTGGTTGTGTGACGGGTGTATATGGAACCTGCGTTGGTAAGCTCTTCTGATTTATAAATGCCAACGCATCTTTCTTTAATGCATCATAAACAGGTTTGGTTTTGAAATCGGTAGTGACCATCTGGAAATAATAGTCACTTCGGTCAGGGGTAATATCTCCAACCTGACGGAAATACCACATAAAGATAACGCCAGACCATGCCCAATTGTCACGCGCATATTTGTAGCCGCGTACCGTGTAATCAGCTTGTTGCTGCTCTGTTACACGTCTCCAGATGAGCTTATCTGCGGGGATGGTTTCAGGCGAGGCATTCCAACCATATTCATTGAACCAGACTTGTTTATCGCCATCGCCATTTTTAACGGCTATATCGTGTAGCAATTCCACCCTGCGGAAGTTTAGCTTCTGCGGGTCTGGCGCATCTTCGGGCGGAAACTCCAAGCCATAGCCATTAGCGGCAATTACATCGAAATAGGATTTTGCGCCAGCCTGATACATCTGGCTAAAGAAATCCAGTTCACTCAGATTGGTAGGTCCTTTCTCAATTGTCATAGCAAGCGGCGCATTCATGACCTTAATGTTAGGGTCTGCGCTCTTAGCCGCTTGATAAGCAAGTTTTAACATCTCTACATATTTCTTGGCATCTGGCGTGCCTGTCCATTCGTAGCCTAGATTTGGTTCGTTCCAGACCTGAATGTAGTTAATCTTGCCTTTGTAGTGAGTCACAAAGGCTTTGACAAAATCGGCATAGTTTTGGAAATCCGCGGGTGGATGCATAGGATCGCCATTCAGTGGGTTAGCCCATTGAGGAGTGCGATCTAGGCGTGCAACAATATTAATATTGTATTTCACTGCCAGATTAACAATTTGATCGAATTTCTCCCAGCTAGACTTCTTGAATTTGTCATCATAGAAGTAGCCTTTGCGGAACTCGATTTCGTCCCAAGGGAAATGTTGCTTAACCCAACCGATACCGGCTTCTGAAATCAACTGGAAAGTTTTCTCCTTTTTCCAGTCTTCCACTTCCTTTTCAAGGAAAGTGTTAACCCCGTAAGGATTCAAGGACTTGGTTTGGGCTGTTGCGTTTGTAGGCAATACCATCGCGGTAGCTACAAGTTGCAATACCAGCACTAAAACAACCAATATCGGCAAAGATCGGGAAATTTTAGAAGAGAGTGTGGAACCAATCAACCTGTTTCTCCTTTCAAGAGACTGTGGGCTAGTAAGAAATTGACCCTAATAGAACTTCTTGGAAATCAATTATAGCAGAGTCAAACCTTATGCACATTGGATTTACAGGCTATATAACTCTACAATAATGACGAATAACCCTTTATCTTAGTTTCACGTGAAACAGACTTACACTTGTAGCAAGTGCCACATGTTTAACGTGAAACATCCCTATAATGTTTAACGTGAAACATGGTGGTAGTAGATGCGAATTGCCACCCTGCTGCAGTTACTATCATTGTAGTGTTATAATATACAGGCAAGATTTACTTTTATTGCTATTATGGGCTTAACTATAGGTCTTGGTTATGAGTAATACCACCGATAAAAATAGTGCTGAGTATTTGTCTGGGATTGGCAATAGCAAAAATAGCATGCCTTCTTCGCTATCACCTAGAGTCCCTGTGGCAGTCTATAAGAATCCTGAAGAGCGAGGCACGCGCCGTATTCTTCGTTATGGGCTTTTTATCTTCGCCCCAACTTTTTTTATCGCCTCTATCGTTCTTGTCATATATCTAACCTTTGTTTCAGCATCCGGTGAAGTTAAGCCCGGTACTGCCACCGAATCTATTACAATGGCTGATGTGCCTTTGCCAATCGGTATCAGAGAAATTACCAAAACCCCAGACTCGATTCAATCGAGCCTAGCAAATAATATTATTTCTATTGCTATGCCTAATTATCGGGTTGTCTCTAACCAAACAGAGATTTATGTTATCAAGCAATCCGCTGAAGAGCTTAACAACTACTACAGCAAGAAGCTTGTGCCGTTACAATGGAAGCAGTTCAATCAGAAAAAGCTTGAGATAGACTATGGCGCAACCAGTTATGTTACACCGTCTGGCAAAAATCCTGCGCCAACCGTTGATCCAAGAACCAAACGGAACAGCACTTTTATTATCTATTATTACACGCGCTCTACCAAAGACCCACGAGTTTATGATGGGCTTTTTTTACGCTATGAACAGCTTTTGAATGAGACCCAATTAAAGAAAAGAACTGATCTAGTTAATCGCAAAGCTGAGGTAGGTGATACTCTGATTTATCTTAGCAAGCTTCAAATAGTTCAACGCGGTTGATTGCTGAATATATACTATACTAGACTAAGAGGAGATTTTACTGTGATTAAAAAAGTTTTAGGTTTTACATTAGGCGCTGGTGTTGGCTTGTTAGCGCTTTATTTGCTACGACGCTATTCCGCAAAGCAAAAGGCAGTTACACCGACAAAGCCTGCCACGCCAACTAAGTCTGAATCGGTAACGATGCAGATTGCTAACCCTCAAAGCACTGCTAGGTTTACCGTTCGTAATTCCGGTCCTAAGCCTCATGGTCCTAATATCATTGACGAAGTTAATGCTGCTATGGGCGTGGAAAACAAAATCACTCTTACCGCTAAAAAGCCTGTGGTTGCGTCTGAATCCACAACAGACCATGCCGAGGTTTTAGAGGCTAAAAATGAAGAGACTCCGGAAATTTCATTGGAAGGCAAAGATGATTTTACTTTAATCGAGGATATCGGAATAGTTTTCCGTAATAAGCTTTATGAGGCTGGTGTTATCACTTTTAAAGCTCTTTCTAAGTTGAGTCCTGAACAACTTGCTGAGAAAACGGGCATCAACGCTACTCGGATTGAGCGGAATAAGTGGGCTGAACAGGCAGCGAAACTAGCGGCTGAGAACAAATAACTTCATACTTAGAGATGGCGCGAGATATAAAGTCTCGCGCTTTTTTTTATTCCGTTAACTTACGCTTCTCAATAAAGCTTTGGATAATTGCTAATTCTTCTTCCTTTTTCTTTAATTCCTCGTCAGTGTATTTCACAACTGTTGTAAAAGCCACGATTTCTGCATCACGTCGGTAAATCCGAATTTCCTGAATCGTACTGCGATAGCGGTTTGCCAAAGCTAATAGCTTTTCATCAGAAAGCTCTTCGATTTTTTGTAAATAATCCTTCAACATGAATTTTAGCCTTTTGTTTCGCATCCAATTTATAACAGCCTGTTGAGATAAAAAGCCCTCTACTTCTCAATGATAATATCACATTTCTAACTTTATAAAAACCTTCACAATGTTATAATTATATTCATAGAAATATAAAGGACTGAAAGTTGCAAAAAACGCTTTATCCCAAACCGAATATACAAGCGCTTGTACCGGTCAAGCCTTTTTCAAAAGGCAAAAGCCGTATAGCTCCGTTGTTGGATTTAAACCATCGGACTATTCTGGCACGCCACCTGCTATTGCATACCCTTTCGGTACTTAAAGACATATCCGCGCTGGGTTTTATTTCGGGCTATAATGTTGTGAGCGCAGATCAGGAAGCGCTACGAATGGGGCGGTTTTATGGCGCAACATCGTTTGAAGAAAGCTCTGACGGTCAGGAAATAGGATTAAATGCTGCGTTGGAGTTAGCTGCGCGACAGATAGTCACTACTACACGCTGTGATGCCTTGCTGATTCTGTTAGCCGACCTTCCGCTAATGAATATCGGAGTTTTACGCGATTTTTTATTCCTAGAAACTACCCCATTTGTGGCAATTGCTCCAGATAGACTGCACAAAGGCACTAACGCGCTACTGCTTGCCCCTTCAACATTACTTGATTTTTCCTATAATTTTGGGGAAAACAGCTTCGCGCTTCATTTGAGAAAATTTCATTCTTGCGGTTTAAAGAATATACGGCGATGCTATATACCGGAGTTAGCTTACGATTTGGACACACCTGAGGATTTTGTCCTCTTGCCACAAAAATGGCAAAGTATTTCTGTTCTTTAGTAAAACTCACTACTTTTCCACACATTTCCACATTTACTGTGGATAAAGTTTGCAGGTAATCAAAAATCCCCTAGCTCTGAAACTTCCAACTCTTTCTCAAGCTCGTTCCCATATTCGTCAAATTGGGTATGATTAGGCAGAATTTCTTTTTCCTGCGTTGCTTTTGGTTTGTGGCGGCGGGAATTCCCGCTATCGGTTAAAGCCTTTTCTAATGCTTCTGCCAACGTGGCTACCGGCACGCCCCTAAACCCCTCCGGTAATTTCAAATCGCGTCCGTTGCTATGTGCGCTTTTGGGGTAGATTGCACGGGTAAAGCCAAGTTTCGCTGCTTCTGCCAACCTACGTTCAAGTTGGCTAACCATGCGTACCTCACCAGAAAGACCAATCTCTCCTATCAATACGGTATTAGAGTCTATTTCCGCTTCTCTATATGAAGAAGCAATTGCAGCAGTAATACTTAAATCAGCGGCTGGTTCGGTGATTTTCAAACCGCCTACCACATTTACATATACGTCCTGATTACCAAGCCCAAGCCCACAGCGTTTGCTCAAAACTGCGCTAAGCATCAAGAGGCGATTCATATCAATACCGTTGGTGGTTCGGCGTGGCATCTGAGTATAGCATTGGCTGCACAAAGCCTGCACCTCTACCAGAATAGGGCGAGTGCCTTCCATCGTTACCGCAACTGCCGAGCCGGGCGCGCCCGCTTGCCTTTCTTCCAAGAAAACTTGTGAAGGGTTTGTTACTTCAGCCATACCCTCTCCGCGCATTTCAAAAACGCCTACTTCATTGGTAGAGCCGAAGCGATTTTTAACGCCACGTAAAAGTCGGTATTGGTGAAAGCGGTCACCTTCCAGATATAGCACGCAATCCACCATATGCTCTAGCACGCGAGGTCCTGCAATATTCCCTTCCTTAGTAACATGCCCTACTAGAAATACGGGCAGATGCAATTTCTTAGAAAGGCGCATCAAGGTTGCGGCACATTCCCTTACTTGGGTTACGCTTCCTGCCGCCGAGTTAATTTCTGCACCCAACGATTCAAAACCGCTTGCGCCAAAGCCCAACGCTAGGTCTTCTTCCTGCCGTTCTTTGTGCGTGAGGTACACCGTTTGGATTGAATCTACTACTACCAAAGCGGGCTTCATGTGTTCGATATGGTCTAGAATCAAGTTGAGGTTAGTTTCTGCCAGTAGGTAAAGGTTTTCAGGGGCAAGTCCCAATCGTTCTGCGCGTAACTTTATCTGGTTAGCAGATTCTTCTGCCGAGACATATAGCACTTTGCCAATAGACTCTGCCAACGCTGCGGTTACTTGTAAGAGCAGGGTAGATTTGCCAATTCCTGGGTCGCCGCTAATAAGAGTTAGTGAACCGGGTACAATGCCTCCACCCATAACTCGCTCGAACTCCCCAATCGGTACGCGAATCCTCTTGAAATTTTCAGAGCTAATCCGGGCTATGCTTTCTGGCTTGTTGCTGCTTAGGGCGGCGCGATTTTGCCGGACGCTTTCCCCACCACCGCTACCCATCTGTCGCTCTGCCACTTTAACAGTTTCGGTAAAACTATTATAAGCGCTACATTCGGTACACCTGCCCAGCCATTTGAGACTCTCGAAGCCACATTTTTCACATGTAAATACTACTTTTGCTCGCCCTTTAACCATTTGCTTGCCTTCTTACTCAGCTTACACCTAAACATTGCTAGAATTATTATACCACTCTATAGCATAAACGTTCTATTAACTTTCTTCTATATATTTTCTGAGAAAAGGAGCAAGCTTACGAGCGGCATTACCGCGATGGCTGATTAAGTCTTTCCCTTCATTGCTCAAGTCAGCCATACTATGATTATCAGCTACTACGATTGGCAGGAAAATCGGGTCATAACCGAACCCATTATTTCCGGTTGGCGCAAAGCCGATTCTACCTTCGCAAGTGCCTTGCTCGTGTTCAATAATTGTGCCATCCGGTGAGGCTAAAGCCAACAAAGCTATGAAGCGTGCCGTTCGGTTCTCTTGCGTTACATTTTCCAGTTTTTTCAAAAGGTAACTAATCCGGTAAGCATCGGTGGCGTTTTCTCCGGCGTAGCGTTTGGAGTACAGACCCGGTTCCCCGTTTAGCGCATCCACTTCCAGCCCGGAGTCATCTGCCAGTGCGGACATGCCGGAAGCACGCGCAAAAGCGGCTGCTTTCAACGCGGCGTTCTCGTAATAGCTTTGTCCGGTTTCCTCAACATCAAAATCCTTCAAACCCAAATCGGCTGGTAAAACCAGTTCCAAGCCTTCTATATTAAATAGCCTTGCCATTTCTAGCAGTTTGCTACGGTTGTTGGTTGCGACCAGTATTTTCATGTTAACTAACCCCTAAAATAAAGAGGACGCAGTATGCCTGCGCCCTTCCTGAATATTGCTATTAGCGTACTGTGACAATTTCATGCGTGCTGAGGTTGATATTCTCTTCGCCATTATCGGTTATTATTGCTATATCTTCAATGCGAACACCAAAACGACCCGGCAAGTATATTCCCGGTTCGATACTGAAAGCCATACCCGGTTCCAATATAAGCTGATTGCCGTTTACGATATAAGGTTCTTCGTGAACTTCCATGCCAATGCCGTGTCCGGTGCGATGCACAAAAAACTCGCCATAGCCTGCATCGGCAATCACTTTTCGCGTTGCCTCGTCCACACTTTCGCAGGTAACGCCGGGCTTTGCCTGTGCATGTCCCGCTGCGCGTGCTTTGTTTACAACGTCATAAACTTCACGGTAAAGTGGGTCGGCTTCCGCACCCTCTACCAACACCATGCGAGTCATATCACTGAAATAACCCTGATACATACCGCCAAAATCTAGCACAACTGCATCGCCCGGCTGAATTATTCTATCTCCGGTGTGGTGGTGCGGTTGCGCCCCGTTAGGTCCACTCCCCACGATACAGAACTCCATTCTTTCTTGCCCGTGTTTGAGTAACAGGTTATTGATGTCACTCATAATTTCAAGTTCGCGCCTACCTGCAAATTTAAGCTGGCGCACCTCATCAAATGTGTGGTCTGCGATGGCTGCCGCCTCCTTGAGCAATTTTATTTCTTCAGCAGATTTGCTTATACGCAATTTTTTAAGTATCTCATTTGCGGTTGTCCAATTTGAATTTGGTAAGATGCGCTGTAGTTCTAGCAGGAACATACTCCACAGATGTGAGCCAACTGCCGCTTTGATTTCTTGCTTTACTGCCCCACCCAACGCTTCCAGCAAACTGCTTTGTGGTCCGACACCATCAGACCAATCCAGCAATTCAAAATAGGTAGCGTGTTTGCTGGTAGCCAGTTTTTCCAGCGTTGGTACTATCATAACGGGCTGTCCAGATTGCGGCACTATAAAGAGCATCATACGTTCGTTTTCCATACCGGGTGTGCCGATAAGGTAGCGCATATCCGCGCCGGGTCCGAGAAAAAGGAAATCTATTTGGAGTGAAGCCATTACCGCTTGCGCTTGGCGACAGCGTTCTTCATATATGTTTGCGCTCATTTTGCTAGTTTCTCCGTTTTCTATAAAGATTGGATATAAGCTAGGGCTTTTTCGAGTAATGAGTCTTTGCCTTGCTCGAGCAAAGCTAATTCCATATCTACCACTTCATCGGGTATAACGCGGGCTATCGCCGAGTCCAATTGGGTAGGGTCTTGAATTACTCGGAAAACCGCCAGATTCAAAATCGAGTTATCAGGCATACGCACAATGTCACTACCTACCACACACCCGGCAGTAGGTTGTCCGAAGATGCGGGCAGCTTTTTTGAGTTGCAGCGCATAACTGAAAAGCTCACCTTCGGCAGCAGTGGTACCATCTACCAATACCGCCAGCGGTTTATTGAAGACGGTAACACCCGGCATGCTGTTCATTTGTAAAGCTGTAAATTTACCCTGACTATTGCGCCCCGACATTACCAGTAGCCCGTTATCCTGTACAAAACGACTCAGGAAGCTGTTCACTGTGCTGTAGTTGCCATAGCGTGTGCCACGTAAGTCAATTACGAGACCCTTAACGTTTTGCTTGGTCAATTCACTGAGGTTACTATCCAATTCACGGTTCAGGTCGGTTAACTGGATACGGTTAGGAAAGTTATTAATTCGCAGATAGCCTACGTTGCCAATAAGCTGTCGCTCAAAAGTTTGTACTTGCGTGCTACCGCGTGTAATTTGTATCTGTTCGGTTTTTCCGGTCATTGCTCGTTTTATTTCGATAGTGACCTGTGTGCCGGGTATCGGTTTATCACCGCCAACTAGAAGGCGTGATGCAGTTCCCAGATTCATTCCCACGATACTTTGCCCACCAACTCCTCTGATGGAGTCCCCGGTTTTCAAGCCTGCTTTATCAGCCGGACTACCGGGTACTACCCTATCGATATATAGCCCTTCACTGCCTGTTGGAGCTACTACAACTATCCCTAAGCCTAGCGCAGGGGCGGTACCTCCGATATTTTGAATTAGTTCATCTGTATTGGCAGGACGGTAAAAACCAGTGCGACACTCGCTCACAGAATCGGTGGCAGATTGCACTGCTCCATATGCAAGCTGTTCTTCTCCGATTTGATTATGATATTTCTCTAGGGTCAATGTATATGACTGCAAGAATAATTGCCAATCACCGTTTGGGTCTCCGGTAAAATCGGGAATAGGTACTTGCGGATCGTTTATACCATTATCTTGCAGATAATTTTTAATCCCGCGTAGCACAATTTCATATACATTCGCGCTGCTCAAGGGATAAAAATAGCTGCTGATTAGAGCCTGAAACGCCGTTTTTACCACATCAGCTTTCATAGGTTTCACGCTGCTAGATGTAGGTTGCAGGGTTGGGCGTGGCGTGTTGGTAGGTAGTGGCGGTAGTAGCGTAATAGTGGGTATTGCTGCCGCTTGGGTTAAGGCAGTAT
Source organism: Candidatus Chlorohelix sp. (assembly GCF_037138995.1). Lineage (NCBI taxonomy): Bacteria > Bacillati > Chloroflexota > Chloroflexia > Candidatus Chloroheliales > Candidatus Chloroheliaceae > Candidatus Chlorohelix > Candidatus Chlorohelix sp. The sequence goes on from NZ_JBAXHI010000021.1 coordinate 32,605, forward strand.
CTTTTTGTGCAGGGGTAGCCGTAACGACACTAGGGCTGCTTGCGTTACATGCGCCCAATAGCAAGGATAGCAGCAAAAGGCTAGTTAACCATATCAGTTTCAATTTATAATCACTTTTCTGCCATTTTTGATTTTCCAAGAAAAAAAGCGCATTTAAGATTACATATCCCTAAAGATATAAGACTAGCTCCAAACGATGCAAGAATTATACAGGATAGCACGATATGAGTCATTATAAATGAGCTTTTTTTACCAGAATCGTAATTGTTTTGTTAAGCTACTACTGATAAAATAAGCGTTAATTGCGGCTTAAAATGGAGAAGGGGATACTGTATCCTTGCCGTAGTCGTCCTCATGGTTAGAACGGAGCAAGAATAAAATGCCTGCTGAAGCAATGCCCGAAACAATAGGACCCTATCATGTAGTTGGTCTGTTGGGGAAAGGCGGTATGGGGTCTGTTTATAAAGCTTACAAACCCCCTTTGAAGCGTTATGTTGCAGTTAAGACTATAAAATCAGAATTTCTTTCCTCTCCCGGCGCACTGGAACGGTTCCGCCGTGAGGCAGAGCTTTCCTCACAGCTAAAACATCCTAATATTGTAACTGTCTATGACTACGAAGAAGTTCCCGGCGCGGATAGTTACATCGTGACCGAAATTATTGAAGGAGGCATTACTCTCCGTGACCGTTTACATCAGGGTAGTTTGAATCTGGCTGAGATTTCTAGCATTATTAACCAGATTGCCTCTGCGCTTGACTACGCCTATGAAGCCCATAATATCGTGCATCGCGATATTAAGCCCGGCAATGTATTTTTTGAAGGTGGCAAACGAGTAGCCTTGGGGGACTTTGGGATTGCTAAAGATGTTAGCCGTAGTACCCAACTTACTTCTTTAGGTGAAGGCGTTGGTACCCCCGACTACATGAGTCCTGAGCAAGCTATGGGTGAGCCACTAGATCGCCGTAGCGATATTTACGCGCTAGGTGTGGTGCTTTTTGAAATGCTGACAGGCTCGTTGCCTTTTCGGGGAGATACGCCTATTTCGGTAGTAATGGGGCATATTCAGAAACCTGTGCCACCTATTCGCTCTATGAATCCGGATATTCCACCCTCGGTTGAAACGATTGTAAATAAATCGCTCAGTAAAAAGAAAGAAGATCGTTTCTCATCTGCCGGGGAAATGGCGCGGGCATTGGAAATGGCTATAAAAGGCGGTGCTGTAGATCCGGCTACTATTGCGCTTGCGCCTTCCAACTATGGTTCGCCCCAGAATAGCACCTTTGGGATGGCAGCCGCGCCTTCTCCAAATCCGTTTGCTACTCAGGAACTCAACGTCATTGCCGAACTCGAAAGACAAAATCAATATCAGGAAGCCTTCAATCGGTTGCATACGTTGCAATCACGCTTTCCTACCGATACCAACATTACTACTCGCTACCGTTTCTATGTAACCCAAGGTTATGTGCCAAGCACTCGAATGCCCGGCAACATCACCAGTCCCACAGGTAGCGGCACTCTAGCAGTTCCAAAACGCGGTTCAAATACCGGCTTGATTCTTGCTATAGTCGGGGTAGTAATAGTTGCGGTGATTGCGGTGGTACTTATTGTGGTGGTTGGCGGTGGCAAGCCTACCCCTACAGCTACAGTGGCTATAATAACTACAGTGGCTACTACTACTGTGCCGCCTACTGTCACCAACGCCCCTCCTACACCCACTACCTCCGCAATAGATTTAGCTGCTCAGCTAAATAAAGACGGCGAAGGGTTACTGGATAGCGGTAACGTGCAAGGCTCAATTGACAAATTCAAAGAAGCTGTCAGGCTTGCGCCCAACGTAGCAATTTACCATGATAATCTATCAACTGCCTATAACCTTACCAAAGAGTACACTCTGGCAGAAAACGAAGCACGACTAGCGGTCAGTATAGACTCCAGCATAGCCCGTTTTCATAATAATCTGGGTCTGGCTCTTTTCAATCAGGGTAAAAAAGCTGATGCCCAAAAATCATATCAGGAAGCAACCCGTCTGAAGCCCAGCGAACCGCTTTACCACCGTAACCTCGCCGAATGTTTGGTGGATCTTGGGAAGCCGGACGTGGCAGAGCAGGAAGTGCGTAGGGCTATTACGCTTTATGCTACTGACACAAGTAAAGATAAAGATAAGAATCTGGCAGCCGCCAATAACATTCTTGGGGATTCCTTGCTAGATCAGGCTAAATACCCTGATGCTGAAAAAGCGTATCGTGATGCGGTAAAGTTGATGCCTAGCTCCGCTATTTACCAGCTAAATGTATCTAATGCGCTTTATTATGAGAACAAATACCCGGAAGCGGAAGCGGAAGCGCGTAAAGCAATTTCTCTCGACCCAAATTATGCTGCTGGCTATAACCTGTTAGGTTTAACGCTTGAATTGCAGGAGAAGTGGGGCGATTCCAACCTCGCGTATGCCAAGGCAGTACAAATATCGCCTAAAGTCGCTCTTTACCATCGGAATGTGGCTGGCACCTTGATTGAGCTTAAACGTTATCCAGAAGCAGAGCAGGAAGCTCAAGCAGCTATCCAGATTGACCCTAATAGTGCCAGCAATGCCCGCGCCTATAACCTACTTGGGATTGCGCTTTACCAGCAGAAAAAGAATAACCCGGCGATTGATGCTTACCAGAAAGCAATTCAGCTTAACGGCAAAGTATCGGTCTATTACTCAAATTTGGGTCTTTGTTTTGAAGCCACCTCCCAACCGTTGAAAGCGCGTGAGGCATACCAGAAGGCTCTAGATATTGACCCTGCTAACGAGGATGCCAAAGTCGGGTTGAGTAGGGTAAAATAATGTTAGGTTAGCGGCTGGCTTCTGGGGTAGGCTTGAAGATATTAATATCAATCCACGAGCCGAGAATTGCCAAAAATTCTCGGCTGTTGTAAGAATCTTGTCCCGGGTAGCGTTCTAGCCCTGCTTTCAAACCTACGGAATTGATTCCTAACGAATTGCACAGGTACAGCGCACGCGGTAAATGATAGCCTTGCGTTACCAGTATTGCGCTGTGTATCTGAAATTTATTAAGAGCGCGCCAGCAACTATCGTATGTGCGTAGTCCTCCGGAGTCTTTGATAATTGCTGAAACCGGAACGCCCCTTTGTTGCGCGTACAAGCTCATCGCGTTTACCTCGTTATTTTCGATTCCATCTCCGGTCATCATCAATTTTTGCACCTTACCGTTTTTATACAGGGCGATTCCGGCATCTATCCGGTCTGCCAGCATCCAACTAGGCGTACCATCGCGGTTCAAACCTGCTCCAAAGACCAGCGCAACCGGACGCGAAGGCATCCTTGAAACCTCACTGTATATAAGTGAATTTTGGCTTTCGGTGATAAAATAAACCAGCAAAAGGGGCAATAATATAATTATTATTAGTAATAACAGTATTACTCGTAGGCGCATTCGCCCTTTTGAAGTGCGCCTTCCCGGTTTTTTTTTCTCAAGAGTCGCGCCGGAGGTTTTGGCATTACCTCTCCGCGTATCAGATTGAGCCATCAAAACCCTTCCAAAATATAACAAGCGTTATATTTACATAGTTGTAAAATTCAAGCATTATTATAACGTATTAAGGAGGCTGGAGGTATGGAACTAAAACCAAAAAAGATTTTGCTTATCAACGGACCAAACCTGAATTTGCTGGGTGAACGTGAACCACAGGTGTACGGATATACTACCCTTCTTCAAATCGTGGGAAAAGTGCGAAGCGTTGCTAACGCTGCCGGATATGAACTCGAAGACTTCCAGAGCAATCACGAGGGTGCGCTTATAGATTTTGTACAAGCGCGACGCAAAGAAATATGTGGTATAATTATTAACCCGGGAGCCTTTACCCATTATAGTATTGCGCTACGTGATTGTCTTGCAGCGTTGGATGGGGTCTCAATTGTGGAAGTGCATCTATCCAATGTATATGCCCGTGAGCAATTCCGACATCACAGCCTGATTGCGCCAATAGCTAAAGGGCAAATCGCTGGCTTTGGTCCTAAAGGTTACTTACTTGCATTAGAAGCGCTTATTGGCAGCTTCTAGGATATCAAAACACCAGTTTATTCAGGAGAAGGTATGGTTTCGACCAGCGAAATTAAACGCGGAATGGTAATTGACCTTGACGGTCAACTTCAGAAGATTCTGGAATTTGATCACCAGAAGATCGGGCGGGGCAGCGCTCAGGTAAAAATCAGTTTTAAGAACCTGCGTAGCGGTTCTAATACTGTGCGTACATTCCAAGCCGGTGCCAAATTCAACGATGTACGGTTGGAGCGTGAAGTAGTGCAGTTCCTTTATAAGGATGGCGAAGACTATCATTTTATGAATGTCGAAAACTACGAGCAATCAATATTGAATGACGAGCAAATGGGTGACGTGAAATATTATATTCACGAAAATGATACCCTTGACCTAATTACCTATAACAGTGAACCTATTGATATTGAAATCCCCCCTTCGGTTATCTTGTCCATAGCATATACCGAGCCGGGTATCAAGGGCGATACTGCCAGTGGTACCAGCAAACCGGCAACTACCGACACAGGATTAACCGTCAATGTTCCGCTATTCATCAATATTGGCGACAAAGTTAGGATAGATACCCGTTCGGGTTCTTATGTGGAGCGTGCTTAAGTGACAACTTCCAGCTCAAGCAGTCAGAAATCCTCCGGTGAACCAGAAAACGGCTCATCCTCGTCAGGAAATTTCCTTACTGAGGAAATTCGTGAGCTTATCAAAATGGTTGAAGCCAGCGATATTACAGAGTTGGCTATTGAGAATGGCTCACATAAGCTTCTTATCAAGCGCGAAAAAACCGTGATACAGGCATTAGAGGTTTCACCTTCTCGCGTTAATCGCGCTGCACGTGGGCAGCGTAATATTTCGTCTTCAATGGATGGTCGGGCAATTTCCGATTCCGAAGCACTACCAGAAGATTCTTTCCGCAAACTTGTCGCGCCTATGGTCGGTACTTTCTACCGTTCGCCTGACCCCAAAGCTCGCTCCTTTGTAAACGAAGGCGAAATGGTGGAAAAAGGGCAGGTTATCGGTATTATCGAAGCAATGAAGATAATGAACGAAATAACTAGTGATTATTCCGGTCGTTGCGTGAAAGTCAGCGTTGAAAATGGTCAGCCTGTAGAATATGGGCAAACCTTGTTCTTGCTGGAGTCGGTGTAATCTGTTTTATAGCTCTTGTAGAACTTTCGCATGTAACAGAAAAAAGAACCTAGATTAAAAACAATGGGCTTAAGCCTCTTGCCTGAAAATCCTTCTGAAGCGAAAGTTCTATTTAGTTATCTTTATAACGGTAGTGTCTTTTCTATCCTTCTCCAAAGAATCCAGAGGTAGAAGATGCCCTATGCCCCTCTACGCGATTTAAAAATTTATTACGAATTAAATGGGGCTGAAGAAGCCGAACCGCTTTTACTCCTCAACGGCGCTTTTGGTCTGATTGATTTTTCCAGCGATTGGGGTAAGCACTTTGAAGTTTTTGCCCGTCACTATCGCTTGATTGCATACGAACATCGCGGGCATGGGCGCACCGATAATCCCTCTCAAAAGTTTTCCGGCTATAGTGAATTGGCTGATGATGCCGCAGGGTTGCTGAAATATCTGGGTATCAAAAAAGCGCATGTGGTTGGTTTTAGCGATGGTGGTATAACCGCTCTAAAGCTTGCCGCACTCTATCCCGATTTGGTAGATACTCTGGCGGCAATCGGCGTAAACTACCGTAATACCCCTGAGATTCTTGCCACGATGCAAAAACTCAGTGGGGATTACATAGAGCAAAACTTCAAGGAGTGGGCTGCTACCCTAGAAAGGCAATACGCACATCGTGAACCGGGTTACTGGAAGAAATTGAGTACGCAAATGACCGCAATGTGGCTGGATGATTCCGGTTATCCCACCGAGGTAGAGATGCGTGCTATGAAGCTTCCGGCGTTATTGATGACTGGGCAACGTGACCCTTTTGGTACAGTTGAGCAGGTGGTGGAAATGCACCGCTTTATCGAGGGCAGCGAGTTGTGTATTTTGCCGGGTGTTGCCCATGCTGTGCCACAGCAACGCCCAGAACTTACCAGCCTGATAGTGCTGGACTTTCTGGAACGCCAACGTAAAAAGCGCATTCGCGAAACTTATCGCCCTTGATATAACCTTTGTTATACGTATTTTAATGCTTCTGGGGAGTAACCTACCTCCAATCGAAAGAACGGGGGTACAATCTTGCTACCTGATGGGGATAACTTGGGATAACTTGGGATAATAGGGGATAATCTTGGAAATTTTCAGCGTTAGCGAACTGCTCGAATATCTCAAAGCCCTGATGGCTTTGGACGAGAGACTAGGCGATATGTGGCTGCGCGGTGAAGTATCGAACAGCAATACCTACCAGAACGGTCATACTTACTTTCGCCTTAAAGATGCCAGTGGGGTGGTAGATTGCGTGTTGTTCAAGGGTAACGCCTTGCGCCAAAAGTACAAGCCTGTAAACGGAACCAACTATCTGATGCATGGTAAAGTTTCGATTTACGAACAGACCGGAAAGCTGCAATTCTACGTGGATTTGATTCAGCCGGAAGGGCAAGGCAAACTTGCGCTGGAATTTGAATTGCTCAAGCAAAGGCTGGAAGCAGAAGGACTATTTGCACCGGAACGCAAACGTCCCCTACCCAAACGTCCGAAAACTATTGGCGTGGTAACTTCCGGGAAAGCTGCCGCTTTTCAGGACATCCTGACTGTATTGCGCCGTCGCTACCCGCTTGCCACCGTAGTATTAGCTCCTACGCTAGTACAGGGCGAAAATGCGCCGCCTCAAATTGTGGCTGCTTTGCACAGCCTCAACGCTATGCCAGAAGTTGAAGTTATAATACTGGCGCGGGGTGGTGGTGCGCCCGAAGAACTGGCAGTATTTAATGATGAACGGGTAGCGCGTGCCGTGTTTACCAGTAGGCATCCGGTAATCACCGGGGTTGGTCATGAAACCGACTTTACGATTGTGGATTTCGTGGCGGATCTGCGCGCGCCTACTCCAAGCGCCGCCGCCGAACTCGTCTCCCCAGATATTGCCGATATTCGGAGTGAGCTTGAAGAATTACAATCGCAGCTTTCTGCCACGCTGGAATACCGCTTGGAGGAGAGTCGAGAGGCTATAAACGCCTTACAAAGACGACTTGAGCTGGCTTCGCCCTTCACTTTGCTCGCGCAGCAGCGTAACCGGGTAGAACAATTAATCGCTCAAATTTCTCAAAATACAAACCAGCGCTTAAAGGTTTTACAACTGGAGACTCGCGCCCTTTCCTATCGTCTCAAAGTGCTTGACCCCCAACAGATTTTGCAGCGTGGCTATGCCATCGTAACGAAAAAGGAATCCGGCGAGGTTATACACGACATATCCCAAATAGTAGGTATAGACAAAATCCGGGTCAGGCTAAGTAACGGCGAATTTGAGGCGGATGTGCGATAATGGTACACTCGCAAAATAGGGCATGAAGAAAAGTGCCTAAATGCAAGCATATGCAAACCCAGCACCACAATAACCCACCCTTATCAAGTGTTAAAAGAGTCTTAAAAATAGTGAATATTATATGTATATCCTATTGCGTTGGTACAGTACATGGGTTAAGATAAATTTGCAGATAGCACCAGAACCATATCTAAGCGGTCTTTGGTCTAACTAACAAACCAGCTATTAGTCACCGCTCTACTTTGACTCTGACTCAGCAAGGCTGGGGCTACAAATTCTTTGGGATAGGAAGGTTTTTACACTATGGAATTATTAGCTGCTGTCATCGCTGCCATTACCGCTGCTGTAGCTGCCGCAAAAGCTATCGAACGCCAGCAAAAAGATGCTGAAAAACGCCGAGTACGTGTTCCTGTTCGTGTCAATGAAAAATCTGTGGAGCGACGACCTCGCCAGTAAGTGGCTCCGTCCTTACAGAGTTGAAATTATTATAGATAATTATTCGCAAAACTCTTGGGCAAATTATTTCTATATACCCCTTGTGAATTGAAGTCGGGCAGCTTGTTTGAGTCTGCTCCTTTTCGTTTTTATACTCAATTATGCAAATAACCCCATCTGTAAAGAAAAAAACGCCATTACGGCTGGTAGAACTCCAATTGCTGGTTGCGCCCGCGCTACTGGCGTTGATTGGAATGTTGATTGTCATTTCCGTACCAAATCAGCGGGTTGGTTGGGATGCCAAAGACCTGTGGATGACTTTTGTATTTATCGGCTTGCTGCTGGTAACGCATCTGGTACTTACCATTTGGTTGCCACGTTCTGATCAGCTTATAATACCGTTAATCTCTGCCCTGTCCGCTTTTGGATTGATAATGAGCCAACGCCTTGAAACCACCCGAACGGGCAATATTGCCAGTCGCCAAGTTCTATGGGTAGCGCTTGGCTATGCCACCTTTCTTATTGTAGTGTTGGGGCTACGCAATATCATGCTGTTGCGACGCTACAAATACACCTTTCTGTTTTTAGGTTTAGTTCTCACTGCGGCGGTAACTGTTTTTGGTCAAGAAGTGAACGGGGCGCGTCTCTGGTTTCGTTTTGGAATTTTCAGCTTCCAGCCTAGCGAGCTTTTAAAAGTGATGCTGGTAGTTTTCCTTGCCGCCTATCTGGACGATAAACGCGAGGTAATTCTTTCTGCCAATTTCAGGTTAGGTCCTATACCGTTACCTCCTTTTCCTTATCTTATGCCAATGCTTGGCATTCTAGGCATAGCACTTTTGACCATGATTGTTCAGAAAGAATTAGGCGCAGCAGAATTATTTTTTGGCGTATTCCTGATAATGCTTTTTGCCGCTACCGGACGTGCCAGCTATATAATAGTAGGGCTATTCTTATTCATCGCCGGGTTTGCCTTGATTTATGTATTATCTGCCAATATTGACCAACTGGCGCATGTACGTGTTCGGGTGGATGCATGGCTAAACCCATGGCCTACCGGGCAAGGACGTTCTTACCAGATTGTTCAGGCGCTATTCTCTTTCGCGGAAGGTGGTGTATTTGGGCAAGGTATTGGGCAAGGTGCGCCCTACTTTATCCCGGAAGTGCATACCGATTATGTAATGGCTGCTATAGGTGAAGAAATGGGCTTGGCGGGAGCGCTTGGAATATTAGGCTTGGATATTTTGCTGGTATATCGCGGTTTCCACATAGCCTTGCATACCACCAACGGCTTTTACCAATTTTTGGCTATTGGCATCAGCGCGATTTTTGGCATTCAAACTTTAATTATCGTGGGCGGCGTGACCAAACTCATTCCTCTTAGTGGTATGACCTTGCCTTTTATCAGTTACGGCGGTAGTTCAATTCTGGTAAACTTTCTGATGGCAGGGTTATTGGTACGGCTTTCGTTAGAGCGAGATAGCAAACTATGAATCCAAAAACAATTCGATACCTGAGCTTGATACTGGCAGCAGGTATAATCGGTTTTGGACTTTCTTTTGGTTTCCTATTCGGTCCCGGTTGGGATGCAAACGGGCGTAGCGACTCTGTTTGGCTACTCTGCATGCTCGTAACCGGGCTTTTGCTGCTATTGGCTTTCTGGTATGGCAACGCTCCAATCAAAAAAGATGCTTCTAGTCAGGAACGAATTGCACATAATACCCAACGTGCCATGACTTTCATTCTGGCGGGTTTTATCTTGCTCAGTTTTCAACTGCTACGCAACCAAATTGTAATTACGGACGAAATCAGCAAGCCTTATTTCACCCCCAAAAATGAATTAGTCCAAGACCCCCGCATTATTCGCCAACAACTAACGGTGCAGCGTGGGACGGTTCGCGATACTTTTGGCAATCCGCTGGTAAGCATTGAGGTCAAGGATGGCGTGGTGCGCCGCACCTATCTGAATCCATATATTAGCCCTCTGGTGGGTTATTATAGCCCGCTTCAATTCGGTAGTAGCGGGTTAGAGGCGAGTTATGACGATTACCTTTCCGGGCGTTCTGGCACAAATCCGTTTGTGGCGCTGACCCGCGATTTAACTCACCAACCGATAGTTGGCAATGATTTGTATTTGAGCATTGTGCCAGAATATCAGGAACTGGCGCAACAGCAGTTGGGTACTCAGGATGGCGCTATTGTATTGATGGATGCCAAAAGCGGGGAAATATTGGCGATGGTCGGCAATCCTCACTTCGACCCGGCTCAACTGGCATTTGACCCAACGGTGGCGGACGACCTATGGGATGCGCAAACCAGAGAAATTCAGAAACGCTGGAACGCCCTTCGCGATGACCCTAAAAAGCCACTTCTCACCCGTCCAACTCAGGGCTTATACATTCCCGGTTCAACCTTTAAGACCGTTTCGCTTTCCACTTTACTCGATTTGGGAAAAGCTAATCCCGATACGCTTTGGAAAGATGAGGGCAAACTGACGGTGGATGGCGCGGTGTTTAACGACCCGAACCGCCCAGACAAAACTCGCACTGATTGGACTACCACCGAAGGCTACATGTTTTCGCTCAACGCTGTGTTCGGGCAAATCGGGTTGGCGATTGGCGGTGCAGACGAATTGCGTTATATGGAACGTTTCGGCTTCAATACAGCAATTCCCTTTGATATTCCGGTGGAAAAGAGCCGCCCTTTCCTAACTACGGGTTTTCTGGACAAGCGTCCGGCGCAGGCTTCTACCGGCTTCGGTCAAGGTGAGATATTGGTAACGCCGCTACATTGGGCGATGTTGGCTGCCAGTTTTGCCCGCGATGACGGGGCGCTTCCCAAACCCATCTTGGTAAAAGAAATTCGCACCCGCGAAAAAGCGTTGGTCAAAGCAACGAAGCCCGAAGTTTGGCTCAAACCGCTTCTCCCGGAAACCTCTAAAACCGTTCGCGATATTATGATAAAATCTGCCACGAACGGTTACGTAGGACTTAATGGGGGCGGTTTGCAGGGTTCTGGCGCAGTAGTAGGCGGCAAAACTGGCACTGCCGAAGTAAATCCTCAGCAGGGTATCAACAATGGCTGGTATATTGCTTGGGCGACCAAAGGTGATAGAGCTTTCTCTATTGCAGTGGTGATAGATAACAAGCGCGGTGCCGAAGGCTTAACCGATGCAATGCCCAAAGCAAATACTATACTCAAGCGCGTCTTGTCACAGGTTAAATGATAGACCGAATTTTAAAAGCTATTATTATTCTAAGCATACTAGGTATAGTATTCATTCTGTTATACTCTGGCGCTTCTGCTGCTCGTCAGACTGTTTTCACTGCCAACTACAATTTATCTTCTAGCGACGTAATTTTTTACGATGACCCTGACCGGGCGCGTCAGTTTGTGAGCGAACTAGTCTCCGGCAAAGCGCAATTCTATTCTTTTACTGCCAGCAAGGGACTGGCAATAGACCTTGAACTAAACATTCCACGCCTTGAGGGGTTAGAGAATTTTCGCCCTTCTCTGGCGCTATTCGGTAATGACTTGCCCAAGCCTCCCGAATCCGCTTTAAGGAAATTGCCTTTCACACTTCCTACCGAATACGGCATAGTGCTTTCACAGGACGACCCCAACGAACCAAAGACACGAGTTTTAGTAGATGAACCATATACTCAAACGGGATTCTGGGAAGGACAACGCATCGGGCGCGAACTGACACAAGCTACCACTTATTATGTAGCAGTTTTTGACCCAGAGGCTCATAGCGGTAAATATGTGCTGCTAACAGGCAACCGTAACGGGGCGAGTTTAGCGGATACCCTGACTTTCCCATGGCTTTGGGTGCAGTTGCAATTTTGGTATGAGCAAGGTTTAATTGCCATTCTTGTTATACTGGTATTAGTTACTGGTTTCGTTACATTGAGTTATTTCAGCTTTATTCGTCACAAGAAAAAGCCATCACATTAACAGAGTAATTTCTAACTTTCGGTTTAAATTAAAGGATATAGGTAATTTTACGAAGAATCTTTACGAGCTATTACAGGGAGAAACTGAACAGTTTTCGAGCCACGATGGTATGCGCCTACATATGCATTGCTGGAGACCTTCCAGCGTTCCTATCTCGCGGGTGGTACTTATAGTGCATGGTTTGGGCGGGCATGGCGCTTATTACGCTTCTTCCCTTGCGCCTTATCTTGTGCCACTAGGCGCAATGGTTTATGCCCCTGATTTGCGAGGACACGGGCGTAGCGATGGTATGCGTGGCGATATAGAATCTTTTGGCGAACTAGAAGGAGACGTGGCGGCAGCCGCAGATTGGGTACGCAATCGGCATCCGAATTTGCCGTTTTATCTGTTTGGTGAAAGTATGGGGACTCCGCTCGCTATTCTGCATGCCGCTACTAGTAAGCCCGAATTGAAGCCGGATTATCTTATACTGGCAGCGTGCGTGGTAGCGCCGACTATTAAACCTCGAATTGATGAAATATTGCGTACCGCCTTTTACTTGGCGACTAATCGCCGCAAACCGGCATTGCCCATTACCGGGCGCGAGGAGCAAGGCGTCCGCGACCTTGAATTTATCAAAGTTTTGAAAGCGGATACTTTGTTCAACAAGCATGTCAGTGTGCGGTTTTTGCTCAATATGACAAAGGCGATGAACCGAGCGGCGCAATCCCACCATCTTCTCAGCATGCCCACAATCATTTTGCAGGGCGGCAAAGATATAACGGTGCGCCATCGTCCTACTCGTGCCTTTTTCCATCGTATTGCTGCAACTGATAAGGAGATGCACGTTTTCCCGGAGGCTTTCCACGCAATCCTGAACGATCCAGATGCGCCGGAGGTACGTAAGCGCATAATAAATTGGATTGAGCGCAAGGAAAGCGGTAATTACCAAACCAATGATGTGTTCACTAATCAATTCCAGCCGTTTGCCTAAAAATACTACCTTTTACCTGCCACTTCTATCAAAGTAGCTAGGGTTTCGTTGGTGCATTTTTCCCACGAAAATAATGCTGCTCGGCGTAAGCCCTTGTTTACCATTTCGCCTCTCAGTTGAGGGTTACATAAAAGGCGGCGCAAGTTCCATTCTATCGCTTTGGCATCGAGCGGGTGATGCAACAAAGCGGCATCGCCTACTACTTCGGGTAGGCTACCAGTGTTAGAGCAAATTACCGGCACACCACACGCCATTGCTTCCAGCGCAGGTAAACCGAACCCTTCGTAGAGCGAAGGAAATGTAAAAGCTTCTGCCCCGCTATAGAGTGCGGGCAAATCAATATCAGAGACATACCCCACCAGTTTGATTTGTTCCGGTAGGTTTAGCGCAACTGCTTTTTGCATAATCGGTTCGCTCATCCAACCCGGCTTACCTCCTAACACCAGTTGTAATTGGTTACGTGCCGGATAATCGAAATTTTCATCTCGCACTAACGCCGCAAACGCTTCCATCAAACGCTCCAGATTTTTGCGTGGCTGGATAGTGCCTACATAAAAAATGTAAGGTCCCTGCTCTATATTGTATTTGGTGCGGGCATAGGCAATCAGGCTGGCATCTTTGATAGGTTTGAACTGCTCACGGTCATAACCATGAGGGATTACTCGGATTTTGTCAGGGCTGATTCCATAATGGCGCGTAAGGTCGTTTGCGGTGGCTTGGCTTACTGAAATTACCAGACGCGATTTACGGGCGCTAAATCGGGTTGACCAGTTCAGATACATGCGAGAATTGGGGGTATGCGCTTCCGGGTGGTAAAGGTAGCCTAGGTCGTGGATTGTGACTACCGAACGTAAGGGGTGGTATAGAGGCAACACATGTGCCGGAATAAAAAGAGCGTCTGGCGCATGCATCAGCATTTCAAGACTCAAGCGTGTATGAGTCCACATGCGTGGCGTTGGCATTGCACATGTGGTTACATTTTCTCCCAAATTCAACCCGTGTAATAGCAGGCTGGTAGGGGGCTTATTGAAATAGAGCGCAAAATTATGCTGCTGATTTTCGATAATTCGCCTAGTCACTTGATAGGTATAATTTTCGGTGCCTGTGCGCTTGCCTACTGCCAACCTGCTGGCATCTATGCCTATTTTCATATTTTAGCCGGTTGCTTGCGCCGTTTGAGCCTAGCCATCCACCAGAAACTTATTCCAAGAGTCAGAATCGAGAGAGAACCTCCTAGAATAGCCACTCCTATTGATAGTATCGCCAACACCCCCACCAGCATATCCTCACCCATGCTAATCATGGATTCAAAAGCAAGTGCCATTTTGCTAGAATTAATTAGAGCAGGACGTAGCCCATTTTTAACTAGGTGCATCAATTCGCTGGCAATTAGACCGATTGCAAAGCTGGCGGGTGTTGCTATAACGTTGGAAGGTGTTATAGCTGCCATTGCCAGCCCTCCTGTGATGGGACATACCAGAAGATTTACCCAACGGTAGAAGTTCTCAATCTGTGGTAACTTATCGGCAACAATATCTAACCCGACAAGAATTGCCAGCACGATTAAGGCTGTCCACGAACTTAAAAAACCTATATCCGGGTTCAGTGTAGTCAGTTTGCCCATTCCTGCCACACTGATAACCAGTAAGGGTAAATAAGGATTAAAGCCGCATGGGATTGCTATACCAAGACCACCAAATAACCTTAACAATAAATCCAAAACTGTGCCTCCTCACATAATAAAAAAGCTGTGTACATGGCATGATACAAAAAGCCCGTGGATGCGTCAATTTTAAGCAACAAAAAAAACTGCTCTATAAAAGATAGGGCAGTCTTACCTGATTTTGAATAAATTTCAGGTTACTCTTCGTGGTGAGCAGAGCGCGACTCTATATCCAACATTGGGTCGAGGATGCGTTGCATCGCCATAATATGCGCACATTCTTCAAGTCCGATTTGGAAAGTGTGGCAGGTGCAATGCCAATGCCCTTCGCGAAGCTCTACTACATAGTTGTCGTGTTCACCATGAAATTCGGCTGTCGCGTTAAGGAAGTGAATGCGTCCAGGCTCAGTTTGATAGCGTTTGGCTTTTTCAATCTTTCCAATAAAGCTACTGTGCATGTGTTGCCTCCTAAACTCTAACTTTCCGGAATTAACCGGGAAGTATTAATACTCTAACTGGTTTGCTCGGCGAGTCTGGTAAACCAAGCCCGTTAGAGTTCCCCTTAAAATTCACACTCAAGCAAAACGGCACAGGACGTGTTATCGTACCTGTGCCGCAGACTCGCGCATATACTCCGTATCCGAAGAAACAGTTTTGATTGATTTTCCTATTGGCGCTGTCTTCATCGCGCACCCCTGGCGATTTTCAATTTAAACCTTTAAACCCTTCGCAACCGGTAAAGAGTGTGTTATACCGTGATACAACGATTATATATCTCTCAGCAAGAGGGAGTCAATAGAAAAACGGTGAAGTTTTTGCTTACTTCTTAATTTATTAGCTGTGAAATGGTCACTATCTTAAATCCGCGTGCCTGTAATTTCTCGATAATTAACGGCAATGCTTCTGCCGAAGTCTGTGCGCCTATATGCATTAATATTATTGCCCCATCCAATTGTGCATCGGTTTGTCCCGTTATTCGCTGTACCAGAAAATCTACTGATTTTGGCGCACCCACCGAATCAAGGCTATCCAACGTCCAGTAAATTGAGCGATAGCCTAGCCCGGTTATGATACCTTGTTCTCGAACAGTTCGCGCTCCATAAGGGAAGCGGAAAAGCGGTTTGGTAGATTTCCCGGTCAGTTGCTGGATTAGCGTATCGGTGCGTAAAAGCTCGGTGCGAATCTCCTCCGTCCCGGTTTTGGTCATATCGGGATGATTCCATGAATGATTTCCCAATTCCATTTTGTCGTCCGCTAGTTGCTTGACATATTGCGGGTTACGTTCTGCCCATAGACCTGTCAGAAAGAAAGTGACTTTTACGCCATACTTGTCAAGCGCGGTTTTAATCAAAGGAAAAGCCTCTCCGCTCGACCCTGCATCAAAGGTAATCGCTACCTGTTTCTTGCCAGTTCGCCCTCTTGCAATTTCACTTAAGCCGGGTATTGGGGTTGCATATGCAATCGTGGTGGCTACAGCAGTTTTCGCTGCAATCGTGGCGGTTTTAGGTGGGCTGGCAACCGTTTTTGCAACGGTAGTATTTAACGGTGCTGGGCTAGCCGTTGGTTCTGTAATATCAATGGTAGTGATTGGCGCAGTAATTATAGGCACGGTAGCAATAGGAATCGGCGTAATAGTTACTGACGGTTCCAACGTGGTATTGATGGCTTCTTCAAGCGGGGTAGCTGTTCTAAAGAACCAGAAAGGCGCTGACGAAACTTCAGGAATAGGCGTTCCATTTGGCACATTATCAGAACTACAAGCGTTGAAAAGCAAGCAAAACAAAAATAGTAGAATTACGCGCTTCCACATATAAATGAATCCTTTTAGAGGTAATTATTCACACTATATAAAACGAACCAGATGATGAGAGGTTACAAGCAATGAGGAATAACAGACATAAAAAAATGGGCAATACTGGGCTCGAACCAGTGACCTCACGGATGTGAACCGTGCGCTCTAACCAACTGAGCTAATTGCCCTCATTCAGGTGACAAAAATTATAGCACGATGGGTATGGCTTTGCAAACGTAGGATTCGAGTTTTTATTCCATAATCGGCAGGTGAGTCAGCATAGTATTGGGTTTTCTATTGAGAATTTCTCTACCTAGCAAGCCCAGCGTAATTTGGTCGTTAGTACCCGGAACCAGTTCAAGCCTAGTCCGCTCGAAATATTGCACTACCTGACCACTCTCTACAAAAGATTCTGAGATGGGAAAACCAAAAACTGCCAGCCCTCCTCGGTTAAGCCAGTAAGAAAGGAAAGCCCCTCCCAACGTATGCCCGGTTTCTTGCAGATACCATATGCTATCAGATTTTAAGGGTGCAACGGGACGGAAGAAGAGTTCGTCAGTACGGGTTGCCGTTAATTCACGCCCCAACAAACCCAATGCAATAATCTGGGTAGCGGGTGCGCTTAAATCATATTCCATACGCGCCCGTTCGAAATACTGGAAGATTTTGCCTTTAGTCTCCACCGGCAGCGAAATCGGATAACCGTAGAGTTCAAGCCCACCTTCTAAAAGCCACTGGCGGTAGAATTGGGGCGCGATTCCATAGCTTTCATCTGCTGTATAAGCCGGGCTACCGGATAAAATCGACATACCCATGTTATCTAAATAGCCCCACGCTCGTATAAAGCTATCCCAGCTATAATAATCGTAAGTGCCAAAACCCGGGTCGGCAATATAAATTCCATCTTCATCATAGCCGTAAGCAGTGACCGCATGTTCATAAGCCATTAATTTGAAGCTTACACCCTCGTAACTGGTAAGGTATGGGCTACCCCAACCAACCCCACTAGGCACCCACACTACTACCGGGCGACCTTTGGAAATATCGCTTTTAAGTTCTTCTATGCCTCCCGACAGCAATTTGGCATTTATTCCATGTGAATTAAGATAGAGTGCAATCGGTTCGGCATAGATGCCGTAATCTACCGTTCCACCGAATACTCCGTTAATATTTCCGCGATAACCGAAATGTGGATTGGGGTTTTGTGGAATAGCGTTAATAAAGTCTAGTTCGCTAATATTGATGTCCCAACGTCCTAATGCGGCGCGTGTGGCAGCATATTCGCAGCTAAGGGTGCGTTGCTGCGCGTAAACCGGCATATTATCTATCTTGGAACTGGCAGGTATCGCTTCTGCCTTACGGGCTTTGGCGGTTTCGACTTTACCAAATATAGCCAGCAAGCTAATGAGAAAAAAAGCCACTAAAAAGATGGCGAGAACTCTGTTATGACTTTTGGCAACTACTCGCGTTAACATACCGACTTATATTTTCTAGTTCTAAACCAACCTACAATATATGCTACTTATAAAAAGTAAGCAAGCTTATTGTATTTTAAGCTATTCTCTATATCAATGCAAAGTAGATTTGCCTATAAAATATAGGTTTATCAATTAGAGTTTCTATATTTCTACAAATCGTAGCGTTGCCTGTCGCCCGATTCGCACCTTTGCGCCCGTTTCGATTTGCAGCCATTCGTTAGCCGGAACCATTACCTCGCCCACTACTACTCCGATACCTTCGCCCAAATCGCGAATACGCAATGTTCCAAAACCATCCCATTCTACTGCAAACTCATTCAAAGCTATGGTACTATCGCCATCCAATTGGAAAGCCTCTGCACCGGGAATTTTTAAGGCAAAGGGTAAACGTCCGAAAAGCGCAATTTGACCCGGCTTGATAACGTTTTTTGAAAGCTTGAGTGGAACTTGAGAATCCACCTGAACTTGTAGTTTGCGCGGCTCATTGGGGAAAACGCCAAAAAGCGCATCTTTGGCTTTGGTTAAATCATCGGAATAGACTAGCACTTTGAAGCGCATCATTTTGGGTATAGCTTCTAACTGATAATAAATCTCTTTGGGATAGAAAATCTCGGCTACCTTTGCCATTTTCTGCTGTATTTCAGGCAATGTCCCTTGAAATTGGGCGGCAATCATCAATTGCATTTATTTTCTACTTCCTTCACTCATGGTTTTTTAGTAACTACCAGTTCTGTTACAGCCGTTCCGTCACTCCATTTGCCCATAAAGCGTTGCGCCGGAGTGTTGCCAAGCGCATTATCGCACTCTGTATTGTATAACGCGCAACTTTGCAACGCATCGGTCAATTTCCATATACCGTAGTAATTCAGCGCATCCGGCTTCCTGCGATTCGACATTCCATGGTCGGCGATTAACGCAGGTGTCCCATGATTATCGCTAATAACCTTAATGAAATCACGATTTTCCGGCGATATTTGCGAAGTATTTTGCCAGATAACCTTTGAAGATTTATCCCCCACAATTATATCCTTGTCTCCTACCAGTACCAGCATTTTCATAGAAGCGGGGATAGCAGGCAACGCCTCCAGTTCTAGTGGAAAACCTCCGATTGCCATTGCCCCGCAATTATTACAACCCCCCGGCGTAATGTCGAAAAGGGCGCGTGGTTCTGGCAAGCCAGCTGTAGTCGCACGTCCTGCCAGATTTGTAGCAATAATACCGCCCGCGCTGTAACCGACCAGCATAAATTTATCCAATTCAGGTTTAACCTTACCGTTTTGCTGTAATTGTGCCAGAGCTTCTTTCAGCGCTATCAAACTGGTATCTGTAAATTTCGAACCGTTTGTATCAAAAATAGTTGCTTGATATACGGGAAAAATCACAATATTCCCACGCCTAACCAGATGGTCAATCCAGTTTTTGTAGCTTTGCGGGT
Source organism: Candidatus Chlorohelix sp. (assembly GCF_037138995.1). Taxonomy (NCBI): domain Bacteria; kingdom Bacillati; phylum Chloroflexota; class Chloroflexia; order Candidatus Chloroheliales; family Candidatus Chloroheliaceae; genus Candidatus Chlorohelix; species Candidatus Chlorohelix sp. The sequence continues at coordinate 51,823 of NZ_JBAXHI010000021.1, forward strand.
TAATATCGGTATAACCATGCAATAGGGCAATTACAGGTGCCGTAGCAGGGGTGGGGTTTGCAGGTTCATAAATATAATATTTGGCGGAACCTTCTCCAAAGCTACTGCTGGTACTTTCCCCGTATTTGTAGCTACTTCCTCCCGGTCCCGAAAGTGGTTGCTCCGGTTGGCTGGATAACGTAACACTGGGTGTTACAGCACTTAAGATGGTTGTTCCTTGAGTGGGTGTAACTTGCTGAGGCGTTTTATCAGACGAAGTGGCTGCTGAATCGCCACACGCCCCCAGTACCAAAACTAGCAACAATAAAACTGATTGGAGTATATTTAAAAATCTCATTACAAAACCCGTCTATATTAATATTTTTGACTAATTATAACCTAATACGAAAGGATATATAATGCAGTTACAAAAACCACAAACGAATCTACTCAAAAGACACAGATGATTCATAGAAAAACCCACATTCCGTTAGCAAACCTTTCTAACATCTGTTAAAATATATACAATGCAAAGAATGTGGTAAAATTGTGTGAGATTTGTGTAATCTTATAGATTGTTAGCACTTCCCTCGGTCTTTAGAAACTGCTTATCAACGGCGATGAATCTCCAATTAGGAGGGGTAAAATTGAATCAGATATCGGGTAATACACCTTTAAAAATTAAGTACCAAGTAGCCGATTTGCTGGTAGCGCCAAAGGGTACCTCGAATGTACTAGGCAATCTCTTAAAGGGCGCTGTAGTTCTGGTGATTGAGGATAGCGATCCTTACTATTTCAAAGTCCAATTAGACAACGGTCTGGCTGGTTATATCTACAAAGCTGCTGGGGAAATTGTGCAGGGTGCATCACTTTCTAAGTTGCCTACTCTAGATTCTCCTGTTCCCGCCGAGGTTGCTACGAAACCTGTACCAGCTAGAAGCGCTAACGGCACTGGCGCTCCTGCTGTGACTGCTCGCGCTTCTCGTCAGGCTGCGCCCAAATCTGCGCCAGCTTCTACTTCTTCTTCTAGCAATGTTCGGCGCGAACCTTCCACATCCGCTGCGAAAGTATCGTCCGCTGCTCGTGGTATTACAGTTACCTCGGCTGAAATTGCAGTTTATGACAAACCGGGCATTATTGGTCGCCAGATTTCCAAGTTGCGCCGTGGTGAACGTGCCGGGCTACTCTCGGATGATGGTTATTTCTTCCAGATTCAGCTTTCAACCGGGGTTATCGGTTACATCCCACGCTACGCTGCGGAGAAGAAATAAGCTAATCGGTCATTAATCTAATTTGTAAGCTCTGAATATACTGCCTATAATGCAGTATAAGCGGAGCTTTTTTTGTTTTCCCCCTTCTTCACTAAAAATGATAGAGTTATACTTTACCGAAACGCGAGTCCTTTCCCCATAACCACCCGCGTTCTGATATAGCTGTGCCAACCTTCGCTTAAACCCCAATACTCTTGAATTTTTTCACCTTGACTCTGACAATAGTACGCGGGTCATTTGGGTTGTGGTCTGGATAGTCGCGCCCAAAATATTTCTGGGAGAGTTTGTCAATATGCTCCTCCGCTCCTTCCTCAGTTATTTCTAGCACTTCACCTTGCACATTTATTTGGTGGTAAGGCATTGTAACATCGAAAATACTCAAGGCTAGATTCGGGTTATTGCGTAAATTGCTAATCCATTTACGGCTACGCGCCCCGTTTAACAAAATATCATCACCATCTATATCAACCCAAATAGCAGTGGTACGAGGGGTTCCATCCATGCTTATTGTGGCTACATTAATAAAATTAGCTCCTTCAAAGAGCTTGCGTTGCTCTGCTGTAAAAATCGACATTTTTAATTCCTCCGCTTATAGATTATTACCACCTATATTTTTACCCTATTTTTACAAAATATGGAAGCCAAACATAATTATTGTTATATTGCGAATTAGTTATAATACATTAGGTTATGGAAATCGAAAGGAGTTATGCGATGAGCCTTAAAATTGCTAACATTGTGCTGGATTGCGAAGACCCCGTGAAACTGGCAGACTTTTGGTCAGTTATGACAGGGTGGGAAAAACGTGGTCCGTTCGGGCAATATATCCAACTGGTTAATCCCAATGAAGCTGAAGCGGGCATCCTGTTTCAGAAAGTGCCGGAGAAAAAGACTGTTAAGAACCGTATGCATCTCGATTTTGGGGCGGGCGACCTTGCAGGTATGAATGCCGAAGTAGTGCGGCTCATCGCTTTAGGCGCTAAGAAAATTATCGAGCGTGCCGAATTGGGCATTGTCTGGACAGTGCTGCATGACCCCGAAGGTAATGAATTTTGCGTAGCGGCGCATTGATGCCTTACAACCGCTCAAAGCTCCAACTAACCATATCACCGTCTTTATAGGGCATAACGCCATGGAAAGGGCGTGGGTCGCCATCAAATACCATTGGTAGGAAAAGGCGGTCACTATCCCACAGCGGCAATTTCAGAATATCTGAAACGGGAACCCATTCCAACGTGCCTTCGTGGTTGCCTTCGTGTGGCTCACCGCTCCATTTATCAATCAGGTAGATAAAGCCAAACCAGTTTTCGTTATCTTTACCAAAGCCGGGCCATGAGATTGTGCCGCGCAAGTTCAAGGATTCCACATGGATACCTGCTTCCTCGAAAATTTCGCGTTTCATCCCGCCTGTTACATGCTCGTCTGGTTCGATTCGCCCGCCTAGCCCATTATATTTGCCGTAGTGAGTATCTTCCGGGCGTTTGTTGCGATGAATCATCAACACCTGTGAACCATCGTGTGAGAGGATATAACCCAATGTAGCGAGTATAGGTGTGTACAATGTTATTAATCCCTGCGAATTAAAGATGCTGTAAATATATAAGAGATGAGACGAAAGTAAACTATTATGGTTTATAAATTCAACTTCCGCCTATCTGAATTTAAAATACTAGCCCCTGAAGGTTGCGCCCACCTCTCGAGTCAAGCGCTTCTCGATTTTCTCGCGTAGTTTGTTGCCTTCTTCGTCGGTCAGGTTGCGTTCTTCCGATTGGAATACCAGACGATATGCTAGGCTCTTTTTGCCTTCGGGAATGGGTTTGCCCCGATACAAGTCAAAGAGGGTTGCGCTTGCCAGCAATTTACCGCCCGTTTCAAGAATCAGCTTCTCTATCTTGGAAGCGGGTACTTCGTCATCCACAATAACTGCCAAATCTTGTGAGAGCATTGGCAAGCGGGTAACGGTTTTGTATGGTACAGGTTGTGCCAACTCTACCATCAGTTCGATGTCGAGTTCGGCAACTCCCACACGCTCTTCCGACAAATCAAAAGCCATCGCTACTTTGGGGTGCAATTCCCCCAGAATACCAACCTGCTTCTTTTCTCCCTTTACCGTAATATAAATATCTGCTGCCCGTCCGGGGTGCAACACGGAGGTTCCACCGATTGGCTCAAAGGTGATACCGTTCAGATTCAGTCGCGCTAAGGCTGCTTCTAGCACTCCTTTGAGGTCAAAGTAATCCAGCTTCTCGGTATCTTTAACAGCGGTGAAGCGTGAAAGCGGGTGGCGCTCTCCGCTCATCGCGATTGAGAGGGTGCGGCGTTCTTCCGGTAGTAACTGGTTTTCCTTTACCGTATAGATTCGCCCGATTTCAAAAATGGCAACGCGGTTCACAAAGCGACGGTTTTCACCCAGAACTGTTAGAGTGGAAGATAATAAGGTAGGGCGCATATATTCGTGTTCGCTGCTCAAGGGATTTGCCAGCTTGAGCAATTTCGCAGAGTCGCTCCAGCGGTTTTCCGCGCTAACCCCACCCGAATGCAGCTTTTCCAAATCTGCCAGATTTACCAGCGGGTAGGTGATAATCTCACTCAAGCCACAAGCGGTTAGGGCATCGCGCATTTTATCTTCAAAGGCGAGAACACTATTGAAGGTCTGTACTGGCAGTTCCCCGCTCATGCGCTTTTCGGGGATTTTATCGTAGCCATACATACGCGCCACTTCTTCCACTAAATCGGCTTTGATGGTCACATCGTTGCGGTAGGTTGGCACGGTAACTGCAAGAATATCGCCTTTATCCTCGATTGCAAACTCCAGTTGTTCCAACATCTCGATGATGGTTTCTTTGGGAATCTCGATGCCGAGCAAGCGCGGGATTTCCGAAAGCGGCAACTCCACCACCCGCCGAGAGTGTTTCACCGGATGCTCATCAATCATGCCTTTAGCGACACGTCCACCCGCCAATTGCTGAATTAGCTGAATAGAGCGGCGAACACCTAGAACCGTCAGTTCAGGGTCAACGAAACGCTCAAAGCGTTTGGCGGCTTCGCTGACTTTGGCGAAGTAGCCGCGCCCGGTTGCCCGGATGTTGAAGGAATCCCAATGCGCCCCTTCCATCGCGATGTTTACGGTGGTATCCTTGATTTCGGAGTCTGCTCCGCCCATTACACCTGCCATACCGACGCTGCGTTCGGTGTCTGTTACCAGCAAAACTTCGGGCGTGAAGGTGCGTTCCACATGGTCAATCGTTTCCATTTTTTCGCCGGGGTATGCCCTCCGTACGATGAATTGCTTGCCTCTGATGTCGTCATAATCGTAGGAGTGTAGCGGTTGTCCAAGCTCAAGCATCACGTAGTTGGTAACATCCACCACGTTATTAATCACGGGCTGGTCGGTGGCGCGTAGACGATACTGCATCCATGCGGGGCTTTGCCCGATTTTTACATCCTCGATTACCATCAAGCTAAAACGAGAGCAAAGCTCCGGCGCATCAATTCTGACCGATATTTTCCCTTCTACGGGGTCGCCATCCTCTACGACTTCGATTTTGGGAAAGCGCACCTTCTGCCCGGTCATTGCCGCTATTTCACGCGCAATACCAAAAATGGATAGGGCGCGTCCTAGGTTCGGGCTGAGGTCTAGGTCAAGAATAACATCGCCTAGCACTTCTTCCAGTGGTTTGCCCACCGGGGCGTTAGGGTCAAGTACCATAATTCCATCGAACTCTTCACTCACGCCCAGTTCCAGTTCGGCACAGGCTACCGCATCGCTCTCTACGCCCCGCATTTTCCCCGCTTTAACCGTAAAGTATGGCAACTCGCTGCGCTTGCGTTCCAACGCCCCTTCCAGTGTTCCATCGGCATGTAGTTTATGTCCGTCAATCAGTCGTGCGCCGGGCAAAGCGAGCGGGCATTTGTCGCCAGCTTTGAGGTTCATTGCTCCGGTAATTACCTGATATGTACGTGTTCCGTCCGTAATCTGCACCAAGCCTAGCCTATCGGCGTTCGGGTGTTTGTCAGTTTTTAGCACCTCGCCTACTACAATTTTGTCCCAGCCTGCTCCGGTGCGAATAACTGCTTCCACTTCCAGCCCGCGTAGGGTTAAACCGGCTGCAATCTGCTCTGGTGTCCATACAATATCCACGTAATCTTTTAGCCAGCTAATCGGCGCTTTTATCATGGTCTGGTATTCTCCATTAATTATTTATCACGATATATCCCGCAAGATGGGGATTATTGTTATTCCACCACTCGTCCACTTATCCAGAAGCTACCGGATATTACTCCGCCTAGTATCGGCTCGCCCTTTACCATTTCCGGGTCGGCTACCACATCCAGCGTCATTGCCAGCGTCTTGATAGACATGTAAAGAAACTCATAGCCGCTATCAGGGTTAGTGCGTGTTTCCACCGCCTCGATGTGTCCAGCAAAAATGGCGGTGGCGGGTGGCGTTGCTTGTTCCCCTTCTGGAGCTTGGAATAGCCCGGTGGGGAAAAACGACTCTGCTGCAAATTTCCGCTGTCTGCTTTGCGAATTGTAATAGGTTTCCTCATCCCGGTAGCATTCCAACTGGTGCGCGAAGGCGGCAAGTTGTAGAGTGGCAAAACCCGGACACTCCAGTTTCTCATAAGCAAGGTCGAGGTCAGGCACATCTACCACAAAAGCATAATCGCCCTGTTCTGGGTTCTGTTCGTTCGGGTTAGCCCAGCAGTGTATGCTGCCTTCGAGGGGCCATTCCTCGCTGCGCCAGATTTTTGCTATCCCCACTTTTACCCGACTGCTCCCGTGAAAATGAGGGTTACAGCCAGTTATCTTTTCCTCGTCTAGTTGTGTCCATACTTCTATACCTGCGCCGGGGGCAAGCAAACTGTAAAAGCCCAGATTGGACTGAATTATTCCGCCGCTTTGTGCGGAACGTATGATTAGCTCATTCCAGTCTTCCTGATTTTCAAACCTATATCCGATACATGCAAAATGGTCAGCCATTTGTCACCTACATGTTGATTTTTAAGCGAACTGTGACAGGAAGCGCAAATCATTGCGGTAGAACTGACGAATATCGTCAATACCGTACTTGAGCATAGAAATGCGCTCCGGTCCCATTCCGGCAGCGTATCCGCTATACACTTCCGGGTCAATGCCGACATTGCGTAATACTTGCGGGTGTATCATGCCAGCCCCCATAATTTCCAGCCATCCGGTGTATTTGCAGGAACGACAGCCTACTCCCTTGCATACGCCACAGTCAATCGAAAGGTCAACGCCCGGCTCTACATAGGGGAAGTAATCGCAGCGGAAGCGCACCTTGCGTTCTTGCCCGAACAGGCGACGCGCAAAGTCTGCCAATGTTCCGCGCAAGTCTGCCAACGTAACGTTTTTGTCCACCACCATCAGTTCGCATTGGTAGAACATAAACTCGTGAGTAGCATCGGTGGCTTCGCTGCGATAGCATTTGCCCGGCACAATAATGCGGATGGGCGGTTGCAGCTTTTCTGCCACGCGAATCTGGTTGGGCGAGGTGTGGGTACGCAGCAAGGTTGACTCGCTGAAATAGAAAGTATCGTGCATCGAGCGGGCGGGATGTCCGGGCGGCATGTTTAGCTGCTCGAAGTTGTAATAATCCAGTTCCACTTCGGGTCCTTCGTAAACTTGAAAGCCCATCGCGGAGAAACTTTCGGTTATATCGCGCAAGGTCTTGTTAATGATGTGGATGTAGCCGGGCGTTACCGGGCGACCGGGTAGCGTTACGTCCACTCTATCGCCGGCAAGGCTCGACTCGATGGCAGCTTCTTTCAAGACCACTGCTCGTTCGTCCACCGCGCTTTCCAACGCCACTTTCGCCGCGTTTACCGCCTGCCCCACCGCCGGGCGTTCTTCCGCTGAAACTGCGCCCATACTCCGCAGGAAGCCGGTTAGTTCGCCCTTCTTGCCGAGAAATTTTATGCGCCATTCGTCAAGTCCGGTAAGGTCTGTTACCGCTGCTAGTTCTTCCAGCGCGGTTTCCTTGACCCGGTTTATTTGCTCCTGCAACTGCGACATGTCGCCGATTCCTCCTGAGTTTATAAAATAAAAAAACCGTCCAGCCACCGCCCCAACAGGGACGCGGTAAACCGACAGCTTCCAAATACGCTATCAGAAAATGCCACGCGGTACCACCCTGATTGTTTTTCCCACTCAAAGGAAAAACCCCTCAAATGCTCGATAACGGGATGCTTCCGTGCCGGACTACTTACACAGCCATGCTGCTTTTCACCCGCAAGCTCAGGAGTGAACTTCGGCACGCCTACTCCGAAAAGGCTTTCAGTCTGCGACCTTTTCTCCCTGAAGGTTACGGCGGGCTTACTCTCTCCGTCTCAGCCTTATTGCTTTCAGCAAGCACAGCCCTCTGCGCCTACTTGCAAGTGGAATTTTAGCCTAATTCTAGCCATTTGTCCAGCGGTTTTTTAGTGGTTCTGTGGGAAAGGGCTATTGCCCTCGAAAAAGGTTTTAACCTCTTGCCTAATTTTGCCACTTTGTTATAATTAAACCGTAGTTGCGCTACCGATAAACTTTAGGCGGGAAGGATTGGCGATGGACTCAAAAGAAAAATGGGAAGAGTATCGGTTCTTTGCGGAGAGTACCCAATATCTCTCTGACAAGCGGCAGGCGGCTGCTCAAACTTATCTGACGGTTAATACCAGTATATTCGCGGTTATGGCTTTTATTATCAAGGATGCTGGATTGCGCGAGTGGGCTTTAGTTGGGGTTAGCGCTCCTCTTTTCCTGACAGGTATTATTGTTTCTTATATCTGGCGAAGGATTATTCTTAATTACAAAGAACTGATTAACTTTCGCTTCGAGCAATTAAAGGCTATAGAAAAAGACCAGCAAGCCCACGGCTGGCATCAGTTTTATCTAAAAGAAGACCTTTTCTACGGTGCGGCGCGACCCAAAAAGTGGAAAAATTTCGGCTTTTCTCAATACGAGAAAAATTTGCCCGTCTTGTTCATGGTCTTGCATCTGCTTTACGCTCTTGCCTTGCTGGGTATAGCCATAGCTGCGTCTATTCACTAAACCTAGCTTTAGGGCTAAATCGGAAGTAGCCTTTACTCAATAGTTGCGTTACCGATAAACTTACGCGGGAGTATTGTTAATGCCAGAGCAGATTACCAACATTCGGGTGTTTCTTTCATCGCCGGGTGATGTGCCGGATGAACGTGGGATAGTGCTGAAAGAGTTGGAAGGCTTTCCCCTTCGCCCCTCCTTCCGTGAGCAGGTGAGCTTTCGCTATGTGGCGTGGGAAAAGGCGCAAGCAGGTGCGCCTATGTTTGCCAGTAAGCACCCGCAGGAGGCGATAGACGAGGGTTTGCCCAAACCCTGCCAATGCGACATCGTGGTGGTAATCCTGTGGTCGCGTATGGGTACGCCCTTTAGCTATAAAGGCGTGGATTACCTTTCCGGCACGCACTACGAATTGCTGGATGCCCTGAGCAATCCTCAAACGCATACGCTCATCTATCGCCGTACCGAGAAAAAGCAATTTGATGCAGACGATGATGAGGGTATCGCCCAATATAAAAAGGTGCGGGCGTTTTTTGACAGCGATTTCTTCAAAGACCCTGACACCGGACAGATACGACGAAATGTGTTCAAATACGATAATCTTGACGAATTCAGGAAAAAGTTCGAGACCGACCTTGAAAGTATTGTCTTGCAGCTTCTAAAGCGTCCGCTGGTACCTGCTATTCTTGATTCCACACCGGAAACGCCCCTTTTCACTTCTACTATATGGGACGGTTCGCCCTTTCCCGGCTTGGGTGCCTTCAAAAAGAAACACGCGCCTATCTTCTTCGGGCGCGAACATGAGACCGATGCGCTGGTGCGAAAGGTCTCGGAGAGTCGCTTTGTGGCGGTGGTAGGCGCGTCCGGTAGCGGTAAATCCTCGCTGGTGGGCGCGGGTTTGTTGCCTCGTCTGGAAGCGAACTCTATTCCTGGCAGCAAGGATTGGCGGGTGGTGCAGTTCACGCCCGGAAAAGAACCTTTTGAGGCTTTATTCGAGGGCATCTTGGAAACCTTTGAAGCTTTGCGCCCTTCCGTTTTTGAGCAGCGCAGGGTTAAGCAAACTTTTGTAGAAGATATGCGCCGCGACCCGGTTACCTTATGCGATACTCTGTGCGCGGCGTTGGCGGGTAAGCCGGAATGGGTGGAAACGCTGCTGTTCATTGACCAGTTTGAGGAACTCTTCACGCAGGCAAAGCAAAAGGAGCTAGAACCGTTTACCGCTATGCTAGGCGAATTGGCAAAGCATCCTCGCTTGCGGGTGGTAGCCACGCTACGGCACGATTTTGTGCATCGCGCCATCGAAATCCCCCTATTGGCGGAACTGCTGCGACCGGGCTTTTTCAGCCTAGCCGCGCCTACCTCTGCCGCCTTGTCGCAGATGATAGCGCGTCCGGCGGAAATGGCGGGGCTGAAATTTGAGGGAGGCTTGCCCACGCTGATTTTGCACGACACGGGCAGCGCTGCCGGGTCTTTGGCGTTGCTGGCGTACTTGCTGGACGAGTTGTATAAGGTGGCGGTGAAGCGCGACCATTGCCTGACCTATGCGGATTACGAGGGGTTGGGCGGGGTAGTGGGCGCAATCGGCACGCGGGCTGAGCAAGTTTTCAAGCAGCTACCGGGAGAGGAAGAAGCCAAAAAGCGACTGTTAGAGCGGGTCTTTCGAGAGTTGGTGGCGGCTAACGAAGTAGAGGGACAGTTTACCGCCACGCGCCAGCGCGTTGAGCATGCCTCTTTCGGGGTAGATGCCTTGGCGTTGGTGGAAGCCTTCACGCAGGCGCGGTTGCTGGTGATGGATGAAACGCAGGTGGAGGTGGCGCACGAGGCGTTATTCCGAAACTGGGATAGGCTACGGCTATGGCTTGAGGAGGTGCAGGAAGATTTAATCCTCAAGCGGCAGGTGAAAAGCGCGGCGGCAGAATGGTTAAAGCGGGGTAAGCCCGACTCGTGGCGTTGGCAGCAAGAGCGGTTGCTGTTGGTGTACGAGATGAAGCAGCGTTTGGAATGGAAGCCGGAGGCGTTGGAAGAAGAAGAATTCATTGAGCCTGAGCAGGCGCGATTGTTGCGGGAAATAAACCTACCGCAAACTATCCACTCCCGCCGCCGCTTTATAGGCGACCGTCTTAGCGATATAGGGGATACGCGGCGAGGGGTAGGTACGCCGGAAATAGCGTGGCTGCCCGTTGCGCCGGGGGGAAAGCTGGAAATAGAAAAGGCTACTTTCAAGGTAGAACCGTTCTACATTGCCCAATATCAGATAACCTATGGGCAGTATGAAGCCTTTGTGAAAGCGGGGGACGGCTACCAGAACCCGGAGTGGTGGCGTGGCTTCCCAAAAGAATGCCAACCGCAAAAGCTGCAGGAGCAGTACACCAAAGCGTGGAACAACCCGCGTGATACTATCTCTTGGTATCAGGCGGTGGCATATGGGCGGTGGTTGAACAAACGGATGCGGGGCTTACAATTGGGCAATCCCGGAAACCCACAAGGTACGCTCTTTGTGGTAGGTGGAAACGCGCAAATACGGCTGCCGACCGAGTGGGAATGGCAGTGGGCGGCGCAAGGGGGCGAAGAAGCGCGGGAATACCCGTGGGGCGTGGAGTGGCGAGAAGGCTATGCCAACACCGCAGAGGCGGGGCTGAACCGGGCGGTGGGCGTGGGAATGTACCCGCAAGGGGCGGCGAAATGCGGCGCGTTGGATATGAGCGGGAACGTATGGGAGTGGTGCTTGAACAAGTACTACGAGCCTTCAGAAATGGCGGTGGACGAGAGCGGGGACAGTAGAGTGGTGCGGGGCGGGTCTTACCTCAACGATCTAGATATTGCGTCCTGCGTGTACCGCTACAACCTCAGCCCTCCCCTCGATGCTCACAGTTTCGGTTTTCGGGTGGTGGTGTGTTCCGCTAACGCGCCACTCTGAACTCTGAATCCTCTGATCTCTGAGCCTCTGGCGCTCTTTCCTCTAAATTAACTAACCCAAAGAACTGGGGAGAGGGTAAGGTCAAAGGGGTAAGGAGTAAAGGGAATTCCGTACGCGCGAAGCGCCGCCCGAAAATTGGGGTTCGGGCAAGGGGGTAAAACCCCTTGTCTGGAATTGGTACATGTGGGAGAGGGCTATTGCCCTCGACGCGCCCGGTGATGGTTTGGAAAAATCGTGGGGATGGGTGCAAACGGGCGAAGGGCGGTTCACGAACCGCCCCTACGAATTAAAACGAATCGGGAAATTAATTGCTTTGTTGCCGCAACGCCTCGAAAATAATCAGGCTGGCGGCGATAGAAGCATTGAGCGATTCTGCGCCACCCGGCATGGGGATGTGCAACAGGCTATTGGCGGCTTTCCAACCATCCGCGCTGGGTCCGTGCGCCTCGTTGCCGATGATTACTGCGGTTGGCTGGTTCCAATCCACCTCGTACAGGCTCACGCTCGGCAAAGCGCGATAGCTCGCCCGCGACTCGCCCCCTTCGGAGATTTCACCTTCTGCCAATAACACTTGCTTAATACCCAAATTTTTGAGCTGCTTTACTAAATCTGCCCATTTCTGGTCGAAGCGGGTAGGCACGTGAAAATGTGCGCCCATTCCGGCGCGTACCGCTTTGGGGGAGTAGAAATCAACCGAGCTTTCGGTGAGCCATACCGCCGCATTGCCGCTTGCCCACGCCGAGCGCAACACCGTACCGAGATTGCCGGGGTCTTGTACCCCATCGAGAATCAGGTGCAGCTTTTTCGCGGCTAACTGCTCATCTTCCCACTTGAGGAAAGGGATGGCGGCGGCTACCCCCTGTGGCGTTACGGTATCTGAAGCCGCTGCTATTATTCTTTCAGTAACCGGGTACGCGCCCTTTTTTTGCTCTACCATTTCGCTCAGGTCGAACAGCAAACTGCGTCCCGACTCGGTTTTGCGAAGCGAATCCGGCTCAAACAGGGTGAAGGTAGGGGCGATTGCCGCTTTCAAGGCTTCTTTAACCAGCCTGACCCCTTCAATCAGGAAGTGGCGCGAGGCGTAGCGTTCTTTTTTGTTGAGCAGCAAGCGTACAAATTTAGCCTTATCATTTTCAAGGCTGGTGATAAAACCGCTCTGGGACAACTCAATTTCCGGTTCGGGCTGCGGCTGCGGCTTCTTGAGGTCACTTTTAGGAGGGGCGCTCTTTCTGGCTGAACCAAATGGCGCGGGTCGGCGTTTTTCGGGCATAAAACCTACTCAAATTTATAAGGGCGGTTTCACACCGCCCCTGTAGTTGCTTACTTCTATTAATTATTGCGCTTACGCGCTTTTGGCTACGGCTACGGGCGCAGTCTGGTGTTTTCTGGCAAGCTCCACTAATTCTTTGAAAGCTTCCGGGTCATTTACCGCCAGTTCCGCCATCATTTTGCGGTCAACTTCTACTCCGGCTTTGGTCAACCCTTCAATCAAGCGGTTGTAGGGCAAACCCAGTTCGCGGGAAGCGGCGTTGATACGCTGAATCCATAGCGCACGCATGTCACGTTTGCGCGTTTGTCGGTCGCGATAGGCGTAAGCAAGGGCTTTCATGCCTATCTGCTTCGCCATCCTATACTGTCTGCTGCGGGCGCCGCGGAAACCTTTCGCTGCTTTTAGAATCTTATCGTGCCTGCGTCGGGTCGCTGCGCCGTTTGTTGCTCTGGGCATTTATAATACCTCCATAAAATGACCGTTAAGGTCAAATATTAATCCCCTAAAACCCGGTGAGGGTGGACTGGCACGGACGCAGCCAGCCGGGGGTAAACAGAAATTCTAACTAATCAAGACCGTAGGGTAGCGCCTTCACAACATGTTTACTAAGCGCGGGATGCATCACAAGGGATTTATCCGCCAGATACTTGTTACGCTTAGCGCGCTTTGCCCGGAAGTGATAACGACCGACTTTAGGGGTCATCACCTTACCGGTTGCGCTCAGTTTGAAGCGCTTTGCCGCACCCTTATGGGTTTTGAGCTTGGTCATTTGCGCTTTGTCCTTTCAGTGAGCTTTCCAGAAACACTTTTACATGATAATGCGCCGAACCAAAAAGTTCCAGCGCATTGCACGAATAGCAATGATACCATGAACCGCCAATTATTTCAAATTTTTAACGAATGCTGTTTATATAATTATTTGACATGCGCTTCTGTATTAAATATGATTGGCGCGTTGTGTTTCTTTGGCACATGCTCTTACTATTTTGCTTATCGAAAAATAAGATGATGAAATTTACTAACTATGCAAAATGAGCTAAATGCTGCGCCAAGCGTAGCGATTGGTTTAGACCAAGCCCCAATCTCCCCTGAACAGAAGAACACACGCGCCAGCTTGTATGCCTTTATCGGCTCTATAGTGGTAGCGGCTGTTTACGGACGGGTTGTCGTATTCAATTTATGGGGTGGCGTGGTCGGGGGCAATATAGATGGTTACGAGAATCTTTGGAATGATTACTGGACTCGTACCGCGCTCTTAAGCGGTCATAATCCTTTTTTTACCAACTACATATACTACCCTACAGGGGTTAGCTTACGGTTTCACACTTTGCATCCCATAACGGGGCTATTTGCAGTTCCCCTCTGGCCCATCTTTGGACCTGTAGCCAGCACCAATTTATTTTTTCTTATTTCTCTGGCTCTAACCTGTTTCTTTAGCTACTTACTGATAAATGAGTTGGTAAGAAACCCGCTGGCAGCTTTTGCAGGAGCGGCACTTTTTACCTGCGCCTATGTCAATGGGCATAGTTATAACATTTTAGGGGCAGGGCAAACGAATATTTTAGCGGTGCAATGGCTACCGTTATATTTCCTCTACTTGCATCGACTTATTTACCTTCCAAAGCAAAAGGTTCGCAATACAGTTCTTTCAGTAGTGTCTCTATTGCTTATGTCTCTTACTGACTGGCAGTTCGTACTTTTTGCTGTACTATTTACGGTGTTATTCTTTGCATTTATTTTGTTTACGAGACGAAGGTGGCTGGAAAAAGGGCTTATTTTTCTGCAACTATCTGCTGTAGGCGGTGTGTGGTTAGCCCTAGTATTTTTGCCCCTGCTTCTTCCAATGATAGAGGAATCGGGCAAAAACTCTTGGCTTAGTATCAGCGACCAGAGCGTCTATCGCAGTATGGATCTAGTGGATTATCTTTGGACTGAGATGGTTAACCCCGGCTATCTTGCCATCGCAATAATGCTTTTAGGCTTTGGTTTCGCTTGGCGGAAAAAAATTAGTCGAGAGGCAATCACCTTTTGGGCAATAAGTGGGGTTCTTGGGGCGATTCTATCGCTAGGTCCTAAGCTCATTATTGGCGGTAATATCACCGATTTTCCTATGCCCTATTCGTTCCTCTACAAATTGCCGTTGCTGAGCGTAGGGCGCGACCCCGGACGGTTTCAAACTATCTACCTAATAACCTTTTCTATATTATTCGCGTTTGGGATAAGGTTTTTAATAGAACGCCACTTTTTTTGGTCAGCCTTAAGCCGCTTGTCAGTGCGCTGGAAACGCTTTGTGATGAGCGGGGTTGTAGTGATTATCCTGAGCATCTCGGTATTTGGTTTCGTGGCAGAAAGCGGGAAAGTTAAGGCAGTACCTTATGATGTTCCAGCATTTTATGAGCAGTTGGGCAAGGATACCGAGCAATATGCCCTAATGGAATTACCCCTTTTCAGCTACGCCGGGCGCGATGGTCTTGTTAATCCAGAAGGAAACCGCCAAGCGTATCAGGCAATTTATAACAAATGGCGAATTTCAGGACGCTATGCTCGCGACCATCATCTGTCAAACCCTACTATTTTTGCCCTACGCGAGACTTATATTCGAGATTTCTACTGGTTAGGCGCAACTCAAGAAAAGTTATATCGTACCGACAAAGATA
>NZ_JBAXHI010000022.1:0-66597 GCF_037138995.1 Candidatus Chlorohelix sp.
AATAGAATCGGCGGCAGAAGAAGTTGTAGAGCCTGAGCTAGAAGCGGAAGTAGAAGCGGCAGAAGAAGTTGTAGAGCTTGAGCTAGAAGCGGAAGTAGAATCGGCGGAAGAAGTTGTAGAGCCTGAGCTAGAAGCGGAAGTAGAATCGGTTGAACTTACAGAGGAAGAAGCTTTTTTTGCAGAGTTAGAGCGAGAAATAGCCGCGGAAAAGGCGGAAGCCGCGAGGTTGGCTTTGGAAGCGGCAGAACTGGCAGAGTTAGAGCGACAAATAGCGGTTATAACGGTGAAGTCGGAAGAAGTTGTAGAGCCTGAGCTAGAACCGGAAATAGAAGCGGTAGCTCTGATAGAACCTGAGCTAGGGTCGAGAGTTGCAGCAGTGGAAGAAGCTGCAACGCTAGAACCAGAAGTAGCGGCAGAAGAAATTTTAACTCATGAGCTAGAAGTAGAAGCGGCAAGTAACGAACCGATTATAGAACTGGATGATGCTGACCTATATGAAGCGTTGGCGAAAAACGCTTCGGAAATCGCTCCAACGGTAGTGGAAAAACTGTCTGTGCCTACCTTAGAGCCGCTGATGAGCGCAAATATCGCGCCCGAAACGAAACCGTTGGAGATTAAGAATGCTACACCGATACTAAATAGCTTGCCTTTGCCTTACAATAGCAACGCCAGCGAGCTAAAAACTAAAACTACTAGGGTTGCTCAAATTGAGGTGCCGCTCGTTCTGCAACATCCGGGTGTAACTGAAGTTGAAAAGCCCGAACAAAAAGCTAAGTACAAATTGCGCTCGTTATCGCTGTTTATTAAAATTCTCATCCTGTTATCTGCGATTATATTGTTGATATTGCTGGTAAGCTTCTCAAAAGCGCCGATTAATACGGTAAGGCTAGTTCCCAATACCCCTGCCCCCGCCAATTCATCCATTACTACACTGGTAAGCAGTTTAAATATACAAGCTTCTACTAATGATGTCTCGCAACCGCATCTAGGGCAAGAGCTTATAACCACTTTGCCAGTTTTATTCAGGGATAGCTTCACGCCTAACTACAACCCCAAATGGAAAATGTTCGATAACAAGTGGAACGTAGTAAACGGCATATTCAAGACAATAGATAATCGCCCCGGTACGCTGCTGCTAGATATAGGTGCGGTTCAGAATTATGAATTAGCGCTGGTTACGGAATCATTCGCCCTTACCAAATCGCTTGGAATATACTTCGAGGTAAACGGCGAACCTACTAATGGGACGCTCGCCGCTTCCAAAAGCTATATCAGCATTTCTTTCTTTAACTGTTCGTTATATGATATAAATACCAAAATTGATGGCAAAC
Source organism: Candidatus Chlorohelix sp. (assembly GCF_037138995.1). Lineage (NCBI taxonomy): Bacteria > Bacillati > Chloroflexota > Chloroflexia > Candidatus Chloroheliales > Candidatus Chloroheliaceae > Candidatus Chlorohelix > Candidatus Chlorohelix sp. Next base: position 1,332 of record NZ_JBAXHI010000022.1, read on the forward strand.
CAGCTTTATCCACCAGCGTTACAACAAACTATACTTATTGTAACGAGGATACACGTTATGCCAAACCCATCATAATTCAGATTAAAGCTAATGCCCTTTATATTTATACCAGCAACAATAATTACAAATTGTTCAAAACAGATTTGCCTCCGGGAGTTACCGTTGGTAAAATCGGAATAGTATCGGGTGGAGTTGGTATATCCGATATTCGAATTATCGGACTGTAAAATAAGAGATATGTCGAGGGTGAAACCCTCTCGCACAAATACGCCCGTGTTTGGGCGGCTTAATGTTTGGGGCGGATGTAGGAAATACCGACTTTATAACTGCACTAGGCAATATTTTAAAGATTCAGTTTTTTCCCCAACATTATGATAAAATAAACTACATCCTAGAGAGTATGCTTGCGCCCAATGGAATTGGACAAATAGAAGGAAAGAGTAACCCTTAACCCGAATAAAATCTTAAAAGTGTCAGAGTCGGTCACCTCAATTTCAGGTTCTTTTTTTTACTTTTAGAGAAAGTCTTGTATAATTGTCCCGGTTCTTGCTGCAAAAGGAAACAATCCTTTCTAGTTGGAGGATATATGAGTGAAGATGCCAAAACGGAAGTTAATAATTTAAAAGAGAAGCCTGAGGATACTGAATCTGAACAACTAAATGCAGTAACTGAAGTTCTTGAGGATGCAAGTCTAGATCAGTTAAAGTTAATTGATTTGGATGGCGCGGTCGAAGCGGATCAAACCCCCGATGAAGCGGAAGATGTGCCTGAAAAGCAGGTAGTAATTACGGAACAGGAAGCAACCCAACCTGTTACCAAATTAACTGCTTCTAAGGAAGAAAAAATAAATGAGGCTACTTCGACTGAAAAGTTGGTGAGCCAAGTTGTAAAAAAATCAGAAGTTACACAAGCCAACTCCCCTAAACAGCAAGAGGCGGCTACCGATAATAAGCAAGACAAAAAAGTTAGCATCGGTGAAGAAACGAACGGAAACAAGGTTAATAATATTGTAGCGGAGGTAAAACCCAAGATGATTGATTCCAGTCTCAACCAAAACCTGAACGGAAATGATGATCTCGAACAGGATGCGCAAGCTAGTCGCGATAAGGAGATAGAAACCTTACGTGGTATTATTTATGGCTCGCAGCAACGAGAAGCTGAGCGACGCTTCAAGGTCTTTGATGCGCGGCTCGAAGCTATTTACGAAGAGTTTCGGACATCTGCCTCCAGACAGCAAGATGCACAGGCAGCGTTAGAAAATAATTACAACTCTTTGGAAGAGCGCACCAAGCAGGATTTTGAAGCCCTCGAAGCCCGCTTGCAGAGCTATCGCCGCGAATTGCTGGAAAAAATCAGCATTATTGAGCGGCACTTGCAGGAAGGTATCAACACCTTGCGGCGTGACCTTAGCGCACAGGTTGAAACGCTCTTTTTTGAAAAGCTCAACACCAAAGATATCGGCAACCTGTTGATTGAAATGGGCGTGCGGCTTCGCAAAGAGCAAACCGGAGATAACTAGACTGCGCCAATAATTTAATCTTAAGTTTCCGGAGGGCTGGTTATTAGCTATAACCAAAGTATTAGCCAGCCCTTTCCTGTTACTTTTATGTGCTATTTCTCGCCTATCGTTGTACATAATTGCTCAACCCAAACTAAGACACCTCTAGTTTTCGCCTGTTGTCATTTGCTTTCCCCTTTTGAAATTCAAGATTGTGACAAGAAAACCTGATAGCCAATTAAAAATTTAATAATATTTTTCCCGTTGACATAATCAACCTATAACCCTAAAATGGGCGTACTGGCAAACTCATCATTAATGCAGGTAAAAGGCAAGTAAAATGACCCGACTAAGCCCCCTAGTAGCTAAACTGAGTTCGCGGTTAATTATCATCGGGCTGCTCGTAGTGGCTTTCGCTTTCGTGGCAATTTATATCGGTCAATCCTTCCGCATCCGCGAGATGCGCGAACAGAGCGACCAAAAGAAAGCGGAATTGGCTTTATACGAAGAGCGTAACACGCAACTCAAGCAGCAACTTGAATTTTTACAGGGACCGGGGTACATGCTTTACGTAGAATTGGTAGCAAGGCAAGCATTGGGTCTAGCTAGACCCGATGAGACTGTAATATTACCTGTGCAGCAGGGCGCTAACGGAGCGGCGATTCGTCCCGGTCAGGCTCCTGTAGGGCAAAAGGTAAATGCCCCTCCTCTGGAGCAGAAAAGCAAAACCGGTTGGGATAGTTGGTGGAGCTTTTTCTTTGGCTAAAGTTTTAAATCGGAGGTTTTAAAAATAAATGGCTTTTCAATTCTTTAAAAAATCTGACCCGGATATGTCAAAGCGCGTACCTCCGGGTCAGTCTCTTACCAATAGCTTCCCGGTTCTGCACTATGGTCCGGTTCCCTTTACCGATTTGGCAAAGTGGGATTTTAAAATATTCGGTACTGTCGAAGAACCGCTACGCTTTAGTTGGGATGAAATTATGGCGTTGCCACAGAGTGAAATCACTACCGATATTCACTGTGTAACGCGCTGGAGTAAGCTTGATACGGTTTGGACGGGCGTGTTGGTCAAAGATTTGATGAAAAACGTCAAGCTAAAACCTGAATCCTACTTTGTATTGGCGCATGCCGAACACGGCTTTACTGCCAATATACCGCTCGAAGTCTTTCTTGATGACGATGTGATGCTGGCGCATAGCTTCGACCGCAAGCCGCTCGCCCGCGACCATGGCTACCCCTTGCGCTTGCTCGTTCCCAAGAAATATTTCTGGAAAAGCGCGAAATGGTTGCGCGGTTTGGAGTTTATGACTGAGGATAAGCTCGGTTTCTGGGAGCGAAACGGTTACAGCAACAGTGCCGACCCGTGGAAAGAAGAACGCTACAGCGGTGATAACTGGTAGGAATGCTTAAAACGCTATTGCTACCTATCCGGTTTATGCGCCTGCTAGTCTTGCGCTTACTTAGGTTGGCGTTTCAGGCGCTATATTATCCGCTTGCCCCCTTGTACGATAAAATCGCCGAAACCGCTTTTCTTGGTCAGTGGGCTAAATGGCAGCGGGCGGTTTTGCCGCGCTTGGTTGGTAAGCAAGTGCTTGACCTTGGTTGTGGAACCGGCACGTTATACCTCGAACTGCTAAAATGGGGCTGTACTACAATCGGTGTAGATGCCAGTGCGCCGATGCTGAAACAGGCACATCGCAAGATAAGTGCGGCTGGCAAAACTCCGGCTCTCGCGCTTGCCAAAGCCCATAAACTACCCTTTCCAGATGAGACTTTTACATCAGTGGTGTGTACCTTTCCTACTTCTTATATAAGGGAACCTAATGCTCTCTTGGAAGTCGTGCGGGTGCTATATCCGGGCGGTAAGCTGATTATTTTAGATACTGCCCAACTGCGCCCCTTTAATCGGCGCGCTCGCTTCCTATTGTGGTTCTATACGCGAGCGCTAGGCTTCGGAGGCAGACCTTCCGATAATACGGGTTACGCTCGCTTTGATTTGCTATTGCGTGAGGTTGGGTTGTTGCGGCGTGATGAGATGTTCGAGGATGAGCAAGGTGAGGCTCATATAATAGTTGCCATCAAACTGTGGTAGAGAAAAGAGAGGTTGGTAACTCTCTTCGGGTTTTGCCTGAAATCTTTCTTAAAACATGCGTTATTGTTGGGGCGCACGCCACGGAATAGAACGGTAGAGCAATAAATCATACTGCTTATTGTCACCTGAACTTTGAACCTGCGTTCCCGCTTCTACAAAACCAAACTGTCGGTAAAAAGCACGCGCACCGTAATTATTTTCCCACACCGTCAGCCATATTGTGTCGAAGCCCCTGTTTTCGGCTTCTTTCAACAGCGATTGCAACAAGGCGGCTCCCACCCCCATACCGGTCAGTTCTCGCCGCACATACAGCCGCACTAATTCAGCCGGACGTTGGCAATTGATTTTGACGGTTGGGTAGTTGGCGCGTAATTTGGCATATCCAACCGGTCCTTGTTTGACTTCTGCCAGAAGAAAAAACTGGTGTGGGTTAGCGAGTTCGTTGCGACGCTTATCACTGTCTAAACAAGCCTCATAATAGGCTTCTTTATCTTGTGAGCTACCACCTGCTGCCGCGATTTCAGCAAGGCTGCGGTTGCTCAGTTCTCCAACCAAATCGGCATCGGCATGGGAAGCCAGCCGAATGTTTAATTTTTTGTTTTGTCCCATTGGTCTGGATTTTCTGCATAAAAGTACTCATGATTAGCGTAAGACTATGCGTTATACTCCTGTCGCAATAACGACATAATTATCAATGATTCAAAACACTCGCCGGTTTTTACACACTCGCGGAGGATGCCTTCCTCCACAAAGCCCTGTGCCAAATAAACCCGACGCGCTCTTTCGTTATTGCTTTTTACATCCAGCCAAAGGCGATGCACACTCAGTTGCTTAAACGCTAGTCTCTTAACCTGCCTTAACACTTCTGTACCGTAGCCCTTACTTTTTTCTGTGACGACGATTCGACGAAGCTGTAAACTCAAGTCGGGACTATTAATATCTTGTAGAATAACGTACCCTATTTGTCGGTTTTCTGCTGTATTCTCTGCTACCAGATGCAAAAAGTCGGGATTTGTAAAAGTATCCAGATGTTGTTGCCTGCTCCACTGACCGATATAAGGGCTGTTATTTTCGTCCTGCTCCGCAGCCAAAACGAACTCAAGGTCGCTTTCCAGAGTAGGGCGCAGCCTTAGATTACTAGCAGTATCTGTCATCGCTTTCTCCTTTTGAGTTTAATTACACAACGCAGTACCACGTCAAGTTGGATAACGTATCTTTCTCTAAGTTCGCGTTTGTACAAAATAGAACATTGATAGGCAAATAGACAGAAGTTGGCATCTATGTGTTTTCAGCGATTAACATGGTATGACTAAATTAACTCACCTGCACGCCGAGTATATTGAGCATAAAGCGGAAGATTATTTCAAAAAGTAAGCCAAGCAAATCGGTGAGTATGCCTAAAGGTCCCCAACGCCAGACACTTTCGCCGAATATTATCGAGAGCATAGTAGCAAGGCATAGGGTAGTGCCGTATGGAATGAATTCCCGCCTCCCCTTTTTGTGGAGGAGCATCACTAACCCTGCGGCGATTCCATTAAGTACCGCGCCCATAAAAAGGGCGGCAACCGAACTGGGAAAGCCGAGTATAAAGCCCATTAGGGCTGCCAGCAGTACATCGCCAAAACCTAACGCCCTGACTCGATATATCGCGATTGCCAGCCAATAGAGCATTTGGAAAGTCACGCCACAGAAAAGTGCGCCCAATATCCCGCTTCCGATTCCGTCCGGCAATAGCTTGTCTTGGTGTGAACCGCTTAGGATGCCGGTTAGGATTGCCACTAAACAGCCGAGATAAATCATGGCGGGAAATATCAGTCGGTGACGCAGGTCAATTGCGCCGACCACCACCATTAAAGTAATATAGAAGGCGTTAATAGCATAAATATAGAGCGGGGCATTCTGAAAACGCGCCCATGCAGCGACAAAGCATGCGACCAGTAACAATTCGAGTAGCGGGAAGCGGAGCGGCAATTTCTTACCGCAGTGGCGGCAAATGCCTTTTTGGAGAAAAAAGCCGAACAGTGGGAAATGGTCATACCAGTGTAGAGGTTCGCCCCCCTTCATACAGCGCAGGGGGGCAAAAAGCGCACGCTCTTCAATCGGGAAGCGATTAGCCACAATATTGGCTACCCAACCTGCGCCTAATCCGGCGAGACCGCACACTATGTAAGCCAGAATCTCCAAATTGAGCCTGTTTACTGTGAAGCTTGTACCGCCGCGAACATAACCTCGCGGGGTGCGGGCAAGCCCGTCCAAAGTTCAAAACTGAGCGCACCTTGATATACCAACATAGTGGTACCGTCTATCAGGTGTTGCGCTTTCTCGCTACGAGCTTGCTTCAGGAACGGGGTATCTCCATAAACCAAATCAAAGAAATAGGTCAATCTATCGGGATGATGCCCACTCAATTGCCACGCGGTAAAGGGGAAAGGTTTATCCTTATCTTCGGGTTTTAAGCCAAAAGAAGTGGTATTCACAATCAAGTTGCGGGGGTTGCGGTTGGGGGGCCAGCCCGCCGAGTCAAACGGCAAGGGGAAAATATGACAATTAGGGAACTGTTCCGTGAAATGGTCGGATAGCTCGGCGGCGCGTTCGATAGTGCGGTTTGCTATCGAGATTTCTATCGCGCCCGCTCTTGCCAATGCGTAAACTATCGCACGAGCTGCCCCTCCAGCACCAAGCACCATAGCCCTAATACCAGCTACTTCGCAACCTTCCTCTTTCAGGGCTTGCAGGAAGCCTCCCACGTCAGTATTGTGTCCTGCTAGGTATTGGTCTTCATGTAGGAACAAAGTATTTGCTGCGCCCACATCGCCCGCTTCTGGAGTTCCGGTTTCCAGATGGGCAAGCACACTTTCCTTATGTGGGATGGTAACGTTTAAGCCCAGAAAATCCTGACTCTTCATTTCTTGCAGAAAAGTTGCCAAATTTTCCGGCGCTACTTCCCATTTTTCATAGCGATGCGGTAAGTTGTAATATTCGAAAGCAGCGTTCTGGAATTGGGGCGAACGCGAGTGGCTGACGGGATACCCGATGACACCGACCGGGCGGGGTGTTCCATCAGCACGATAAAGACGTTTGGTTGTTTCCGGCATCTGGGTCATTTGCTCACCTAATGTTTCAGCTTTAGGGCTTTCGTTTCGAGAAAAGGGCTTACATCCTTTGTCTCTATCCCGGAGATATTTTTACTGTTCCGGGCGAAAGTCCTGATGTTTTTTATAATTTCGGTTTTTCCATGTATGGTTAATTGCTATACTTCTTTACTTTAGCAGCGTGTTCTTCGTAAGTGCGTGAGAAATCATGTGTGCCTTCCTTATCACCTGTAGCCACAAAATAATAATAATCGGTGGTTGCAGGTTCGGTGGCGGCGCTGAGTGAAGCCAAGCCCGGATTACAGATTGGTCCGGGTGGTAAAGCCTTTGCTTTGTAAGTATTATAGGGCGAGTCTATTTCAAGGTCTTTGAGTGCAGGTTTATCCCACCATTTGCTAAAATTCAGATTAGTTCGGGCGTTTTCGGTGTCACGCGCCCACTGAGCGGTGGGGTCGGATTGTAACATCATGCTCTTGTTAAGGCGATTGTAAAACACGCTGGCAATTATCGGGCGTTCGGGCGCTACTACCGCTTCACGTTCTATCAGCGAAGCCATTGTTACTACTTTGTAGATGCCGATACCAGCACGCGCCTTGTCGCGCAAGGTTGCGTTATATTGGTCGCCGAAGCGTTTGAGCATCATAATGATAATGTCATCTTCGGTATAACTGGCGGGTATGCGGTACGTATCGGGAAACAGGAAACCTTCTACCGAAGCGCCGGGTGGCTTATCGTCCAGAAAGCCAAACTGGTAATCGCCTTTTTTGACAAGCTGGCTAAACTTTTCTTTGTTCCAGCCTTTTTCTTCAAGACGGGTGGCAATTTGTTCCAATCGCCAGCCTTCCGGGATAGTGACTTGCCGTTCTACCAGACGGGCGCTGGTGATAGTTTCGAGGATTTCATCCATCGTCATATCACGCCGTAGGTAGAAATAGCCTGATTGCATGCGTTCTTCTGCGCCTAACATACGGGCGCGTACTCTGAAGACAAAGGTATTACGCACCAACTTGGCATCGTATAAATCCCCAGTAACTTGGCTGAAACTCTCACCAACGTTGATGTTAAAAGGTACTACATCAGCACTGGCGCTTGGGCGTGAGCCTACTTCCATAAAGAAATATACGCCGAAGCCGGCTATTACCACCACCACTATCATTATTAGACCGAAAATGATTTTGAGGGTTACGCCGGATAGCCGGGAGATGATATTCAAGCCACGTCTCCTTTAATTGTAAGTCTGCTAATTGTAACAAACCGTGAATCAAAGGGCAAGCCGTGAAAAAGAGGTGTTACTACACGGTTTTGACGAGTTGAGAATTAGGGTATCCTCAACACGATTTTACCAAAGCTTAGCGGTGTGTTCCGTTCGCTTTGATAAGTTCAAATACTCGGTCAATTACAGGCTTCTCTGCTCCTTGCCGTAGCGCAAACATGCTACTAGATGGTGAGGGTCGGCTTCTTCTTCAGAAAGTGGTACTGGCATGCCGGTATTGTCACGCTTAAAAGTGCGTGGAGTTAGCGGTGGGGATACCTTGTGACATTCCTCAACTCTTTCGGCACACCAGCGATAGAAAACGCAGCCGGGTTGCTTGGCGGCGGCTAGTTGGGCAACTGCCGCATCCTTACTTTGAAAGCTCAGGCTGCTGGCTTCTGATTCCATAGTTGAAAGAACCGGGTCATTTTCCCGAAAATGCTCATATTCAGACAAGGCTTGCGCCGGGTCGAGGGCTGCGCCGGGCAATGGGCTGGGGGAAGGGTTAATTTCAAGTAAGGTGCGGGTGTAGGGGTGTGCGGAAAACTCAAATAGGCGTTCGGTTGGCACGATTTCCATGATACGCCCGCCAAACATTATGGCGGTACGCCCTTTAGCGGCGAAGTAGCGCACCATAGAAAGATTATGAGAGATAAATAGGAAAGCAGTACCAAACTTGCGCCCGACTTCCAACATTTTATTCAGAATTTCAGTACGGGTATTCAAATCTAGATTGCTGACTGGTTCATCTGCTACCACAAGGCGGGGGCGGGTGGCAAGAGCGCGAGCGATGGCGTAGCGTTGCCGTTGTCCACCGCTTATTTGATTTGGGTAACGGCTCAAAAATTCTTCGGGGATACCGAACTTGTCAATTAGTTCATTGGCAAAGGCGCGTGCTTCTGCTTTCCCATCTGCTCCGGAATAGCGATCTACCATCTCGTACAGTAAGTTGTCCAAACGATTTTTGGCAATTTGGTTCATCCCGCTGAAATTATCTTCGGAGATAAAGCGAAGGTAGCGACGCGCCTTGTTGACTTCGGCTTCGCTCAGCCCGCTCAAGGGCTTACCCATGAACATTACAACGCCACGATCTGGTTTATCCAGTCCGGCAATGATTCTACCTAGAGCGCTTTTGCCGCTACCGCTTTCTCCGGTTAAGCCGAGGATTTCTCCTTCGTTGATTTCCAGTGAAACACCGTTGAGAGCGGGAATCCGCTTACCTCCAGAGAGAATATTCAATATTCCTTCATCGGAAGCATAGCTCTTATAAAGATTTTTTGTTGCAAGTAGGAGAGATGTGTTATCAGGCATAAAAATTATTTAATGTATTTTGGTACTAAAGTAATGTTTTTCGTAATGTTTCTTTGCTAAATTAAGAGTGTCAGTAAATAAAAGAGCGTGAATGTAATGTAACAAACGCAATTGTAGTCCTAACCGTCACACTAACGTTTTTATTCAAATCTGTCATAGCAACTATCTAAATTACGTCGTTATTAGTCGCAACATCGTCTTATTAAAAATTGGCACATATGTAGCACTACGTTTTACTACAGCTTTAGCACCGTCATACTCAAAATCGCATAACGTCATAGCAATTAATGAAGTAACGTCACACCCACCAACCTAGTCATTATATATTCTTAGTCAAGTCGCAGCACAAATCTAGCTATATCTAATTCGGTCACAGCAATGTCCTAGTCTTTCACGCTCTTTTATTTTACTGTAAAATTAATATTCTATCTCCATAACTTTTTTCCTGTATTTTTCCCACGCATTCTTCATAGCCTCTCCTAGTTTCCAGAGAGGCTTTTTTATTTTCATTCGTCCTGAAAATTACGGGTATAGAGGCGGTAATACAAACCTTGTCGCTCTATCAAATTTTCATGTGTGCCTTCTTCCACCAGTTCGCCTTTATCCATCACCACTATTTTATCTGCCTTCTCGATAGTGGTAAGACGGTGTGCAATCACAATGGTGGTGCGGTCTTTCATCAAGCGGTCAAGCGCATCTTGCACTAGGCTCTCGCTCTCATTATCCAGCGAGCTGGTGGCTTCATCCAGAATCAGGATACGAGGGTTGCGTAGGATGGCTCGGGCAATGGCGATGCGCTGGCGTTGACCCCCTGATAGTTTTACCCCTCTTTCCCCTACCAGCGTTTCATAGCCGTCAGGTAATTTCTCAATAAACTGGTGAGCGTTAGCCCCTCGCGCCGCTTCTTCGATTTCTGCGCGGTTCGCTTCTAATCGTCCATAAGCAATGTTCTGAAAAATGGTAGCGCCGAATAATACAGGTTCTTGCGGTACTATCCCGATTTGTTCGCGCAAGCTTTTCAGCGTTACGTCCCGAATATCATGTCCATCCAGCGTGATACGCCCCGCTTTTGGGTCATAGAAGCGCGGTATCAGGTTGGCGATAGTGGTTTTACCCGCGCCGCTTGGTCCAACCAACGCTACCACTTGCCCTTGTTTTGCTTCAAAACTTACCCCGCGTAATACACTGCTGCGCTCGTCATAATCGAAAAAGACTTCCTCAAAGCGCATGTCTCCTGTGCCTTGTGTTAGCGGTTTTGCGTTCGGCAAATTGGTTACAGCGGCGGGCTCATCAAGTAGATTGAAGATACGTTCTGCTCCACCCAACGCTTTCTGGAACTCGCTGAATAGCCCGGTAAGTGTGCCGATGGGACCGGCTACTACGCCCATATAAATCAGGATTGAAACCAGTTCGCCGGGAGTCAGATGTCCATCCAACACCTGCTGACCGCCAAACCACAGCACTACAATAATGGCGCTGAAACTCAGGAAGGTAATCAACGCCACAAAACCGCTCTGCAAACGGATACGGCGCATGGCAGCGGCGTACACCAGACCGATTCCGCTCTTGTAGCGGTCTATTTCGTAGTTCTCACGGGTAAAAGCCATCACGGTTTTTTGGTTGCTGATAGTCTCTTCTAGAATCGTGGTGGTCTCACCTAGATGCTTCTGCACTTCATTAGAATGAAAGCGGATGCGCTTGCCCACAGTTATAGCAACGACAGTTAGTATCGGTATTAACGCCAATATAAGCAGCGTCATGCGCCAATCTCGCGTGACAATCATGACAATCGCGCCTATTAAAGTCAGAAGGCTTTGCGCTGCGCTTATCAAATTGGTAGTGACGGCGTTCTGAACCATCGTCACATCATTGGTTAGGCGGCTCATAAGTTCGCCGGTGCGCCGTTCGTTGAAGAAGCCGAGTGATAGAGTTTGCAGGTGACTGTAGAGCTTTACCCGTAGGTCGTTGACGATACGCTCACCCGCGTTGTTTAGCAGATAACTTTGCAGGAAGATGAAAAACGCTTGAAAGGCGAATACCAGCAGCAGAATCATAGTGATGTTGTTAAGACCGTTGCGATCGGCTTTAACAAAAACGGTATCTATCAAACTGCCAGCCATTGCCGGTAATGCCAAACCCATCACACTCCCGATTAACATCGCAATCGCTGCTACCACCAACCACAGCCAATATGGTTTGGCGAAAGCCAGCAAGCGTAGCAGTTCGTTACGCTGGGGGCGTGGGCGCGTCTGTGCTTTTCTATCCACTATATCGCGCAACTCGCGCTTTTCTATTCTTGTTGCCATTTTTTTATCAGGTTTCTATCTAAATTTTCTTAATAAGGTCATTTTAATATGCTAAGTTTCAATATTATATGCTGATACCGATTTTGAGAGGGCAAAAGCACATATAGATTACGTATAGGTGGCGTGGAAGTTTCTAATTCGTCTTGAAAAAAGATTCAGTTTTGGCTAGACCTAAATGCTAACCCCGCTGAATTGCGATTAGTTAACTCAGGCTTTATAATCAATACCTGTCGTAAGCCTCGCATATCAGAACGCAGCTATTGAGAAGAGGGGGGACTACCGCAAACCGATGAAGATTGCTGAAGCGGTTACAGTTGGTGCAGTTGATATTGGCAGTAATACGGTACATCTTGTTATAGCTCGCACCGATGGCACCGAAATCGAAATTCTGGAAGACCAGAAAGAAATGGCGCGTCTTGGAGATGACGTAAGCTATCACGGTGAAATTTCGTCCTCTAAGCTGGAATTAACCATGAACCTTCTAAAAAACTATCGCCAGCTTTCCGAGAACCGCAACGCCCATTTGGTAGTGACTGGAACCGAGCCGTTACGCGCTGCTCGCAATTCTATCAAATTGGTGCAACGCGCCCGCGAAGAACTCGGCATTAATATCAATGTGCTATCGCAGCCCGAAGAAGCAATCCTCAGCTTTAGGGGCGCAACTTTCAATATGCATTTGCCCTCTCACTTTGTGATGGCGGATGTGGGCGGTGGTAGTACCGAAATTGTGGTGGTGAATTTCCACCAAATTCAATCTATAATCAAGTTGCCGGTTGGTTCAATCAAGTTGCGTGCTTTGTGCAACGCTGGAGACCCTCTGACGCAGGCGCAAGTGCATGCTGCCCAGTTCAAGCTCGGTGAGATATTCGGAGCCGCCCAATGGCCCCATCTGCCGCTTGGTCCTAATTTCGGGATAGTGGCGGGCGGGAATGCCAAAGCTATTACCCGCCTTTTCAATCGTGGGCGACGCGGTGAGTTTTTACGCTCCCCCGAACTATTGGGAGCGGTTAACCTAGCGATGTCCAAGTCATCCGAGCAAATCACGCAGGAATATAACCTCGTAGCCAGCCGCGCCCAAACTTTTTCTACTGGCGCGCTGATAATCCATGCGATTATGGATAAATTCAAGCTGAATAGTATGTTGGTAAGCCGTTACGGAATCCGCGAGGGGCTATTGCTTTCATACGCGCATTTCCATGAGGGCTGGCGAGATTCGCTGGCGTTATGATAAAATGTAAACGCTTTATTAGAAAACGCGTTCGGAATTTAGAGTAATATACATATATGCTGGTAGAGCTAAATATCTCCAATTTTGCCATAATAGATTCCCTCTCGTTGCGTTTTTCGCCCGGTTTTAATACGCTTACTGGGGAGACGGGCGCGGGCAAATCTATCATCATTGACGCGGTGGGCGCAATTCTTGGCGCGAAAACGGGCGCAGAATTTATTCGGCATGGGCAGAATCAGGCGCGGGTAGAAGGCTACTACGAGTTGGCAATGTCCGACAAAATGCTTGAGGATGAGCGATTTCGCCACTTGCTGGAATTGCTACAGCGTGAAAATCTGCTGGAAGATGAACATTATGCACACCAAACCCTTCGCCTAAACCTTAGCCGTGAAGTGAATCTGAGCGGGCGTTCGGTTTGCCGAATCAACGGTAGTTCGGTACGGCAGGACATACTGCGCGAGGTAGGCGAAGCGTTGGTGGATATTCACGGTCAAACCGAGCATATCTCACTATTGCGCGTCAGCGAACATCTGGAATTGCTCGACCAATATGCGGGGGTGATTCAACGGCGTGTCCGTTTGAGCGAACTGGTGGGGCAATTACGCACTGTTCGGCGCGACATCAACGGGATGCAGCGAGATGAGCGCGCGATAGCTCGGCGGGTTGACTTGCTTAAATTTCAGCTTGAAGAGCTTGATGCGGCACGCCTCCAGCCCGGCGAAGAAGAAGAAATGCTCAAGCAGCGGCAGATTCTGAACAGTGCGGAAAAACTGACTGCCGTTTCCGATCGCGCCTATAAATTGCTGTACGAAGGCTTTGAAGAAGGCGGCGATGAAGGCGGTTATGGCAAGCGTGGGCGTGGTGGCGGAATGGCTGTACACGCGGCTTTGGCTGAAATCGAGCGTTTGCTGAGCGATTTGCTGAAGTTTGAGGCTGAGGTCGGCAAACACCTTGAAACGGTGCAGGAAGCCGCCATTAAATTGGAGGATGTAGCGCATGCCATGCGTGATTTCCGTGACCGAGTGGAATACGACCCCAAACGCTTGGAGGGTATTGAAGAGCGGCTTGAAATGATTCGCGCCCTCAAGCGCAAATACGGCAACGGTATTTCCGAAATACTGGCATACCGTCAGAAAGCCGCTATCGAACTGGAACAAATTGCACACAGCGATGAGCGGTTAGTAGAGTTGCAGGTGCAAGAACAAGAACTGTTGCAACAAATTGGGACGTTGGCGGGTGAAATCTCGAAAATTCGCCGCACCTCTGCCGACAAACTGGCGCAAGAAGTGGAGCAATCGCTACGTGATTTGAAGCTGTTACGCGCCCGTTTTGAGGTCAATATTACTCAGAAGGAAGACCCCTCTGGCGCGCCCGTAACGCTTCTCGATGGACGCAAAGGGCTTTTTGCTTTTGACGGGCATGGCGTTGACCGAGTGGAATTTTATGTCTCTCTTAACCCCGGTGAGCCTCCCAAACCGCTTCAGAAGGTTGCCAGCGGTGGTGAAACCAGCCGCCTGATGTTGGCGCTCAAATCTATTCTGGCAAGCGCAGATTCTGTTCCCACCCTGATTTTTGATGAGGTGGACGTAGGCGTGGGTGGGCGTAGCGGTCAAGTGGTGGGCGAAAAGCTGTGGCAACTTACCAACTCAAACAATCATCAGGTAATTTGCATTACTCACTTGCCACAGATTGCCGCTTTTGGTGATTCGCACTTCAATATATTGAAAAAGGTAGTAGAAGATCGCACGCTTACCACTGTACGGCAGCTAGAATACGAAGCTATTATCGAAGAATTAGCTGCGATGCTAGGCGGGTTGCCTGTCAGCGATTCTATGCGTAACAGCGCCATCGAAATGCTGAAGGATGTGAAGGGCTGGAAAGATGCGGTGCATAACGGCACGCTCGAACAATTTTTGGCGCACCGCCATTCCAATCAAGCTACCGGACAGGGGCAATTGTGGGAGGAACTTAAGACTATATGACAAGGCGCGTAATCCAGGTTTGCAATGTGGTGATGGAAATTACCTGGCTTCTGGCGTTGGTGTCAATTCCGCTTTATTTTAACATCTATACCAGCCGCGTCTTTGAGCCTGACAAAATCGCGCTTTTTCGTTCTTTAGTGTTGGTAATAGGCGTGGCGTGGTTGCTCAAAGTGGTGGCGTTGCGTGCCTCCGTGAATGTAACTGTTGCGACTCGCGCTAATCCACGCCGGGCTTCTCGACCCATCCACGAGGAATTTCTGCCAGATGGTGATGTAATCGGATCTGACAACCGTCCTTTGTTTCGCCGTATTGCCACGCGCCCCCTTGTACTGCCTGCTTATATCCTGACTTTTGCCTATATCTCTGCCACCCTCATTTCGGTAGTTCCCGGTGTCAGCTTATGGGGCAGCTACGACCGTTTAGAGGGTACTTATACCTTTTTAAGCTACGTGGTGTTTTTCCTTGCTATAGTCTTTAATCTGCGCGAACGCCGCCAACTAGAGCGCATTATCAGCTTTATCTTGCTAACTAACGTGCCTGTTAGTATTTATGGGGTGATGCAGCACTACAAAGCCGACCCGCTACCGTGGCAAGGTGATACTACTTTCCGTGTTACCAGCACGATGGGCAACGCTATCTTTATATCGGCTTACCTTATAATGGTAGTACCAATCGTGGTGTATCGTATCCTTACCACCGGGCGTTGGTTGTTGGAGAACCGCTCCACCTCAAGCCGTTCTATTAACGGACGCGCTCGAAATGTTGCCTTTAGTTGGTTTGGGCTTTACGCTTTTTTCTTTATCTTTGAGTTGGGCTTGTTCTATGTCATTCTCAACCTGAACGCTAACTACCGCCCTGAAACCACCGGAGCATCACAGAATTCTACACAGCAGTTGATTGACCAAGCCGGAGTTGCTGCCGGAAATTCCAATCAACTTGTGGGTGGTACTTCTATTGGACCAATTTGGTCATTCCCATTGGCGTTGCTGCTTAGTTTTGGTATATTCTTCCTGTTTACGGTTAAGCGCAAGGATACCGATAATAATTTTCTGTTTCGGCTGGCGGAATTTGGTTGTTATATTTTGCTGCTCGGCTTGGTAATCGCGGTAATCGTATTTAGTAAAAGTCGTGGACCGCTTGCCGGTATGCTTGTCGGCTTGTATATTTTACCTCCGCTCCTATTCGCTATCTATAAGCGTTGGCGTTGGTTGGCGGGATGGTTGGGGATAGGGATAGTCGGTGGGGTATTGCTGCTGCTCTTTAACCTTCCGCAAGGCTCAACGCCGCTTGAGCCAGTATTTTCCACTCTTCGCAAGAACCCGGAAATTGCCCGGTTTGGCGAGTTTTTGCAAACAGAGGACGGCACAGGCAAGGTTAGGCGTTTAATCTGGCAGACCGATTTTGAATTGCTAGGCGATACTGCTGCCAAAGACCCCTTGAGATTGTTGCTTGGGCATGGACCCGAATCCATGTATTACATCTCACCACAATTTTATCAGCCGGAATTGGGCTGGTTTGAAGCCCGCAACGCTATCCCTGACCGTTCGCATAATGCCTATCTCGATGCGTTGGTGAATACCGGTATCTTTGGATTTGTGGCATATCTGGGATTTGTGCTGTTATTTTTCTATTACGGTGTAAAATTCTTGCGCCGTTCGCGCCGGTTTGAATACCGGGTTTTGCTGGCATGCCTTATGGCTGGCATGCTTTCACATCTGGTGGAAATATTTACCGGAATCCAAGTGGTCAGTAGCTTCATGATGTTTTTCCTGTTTGCCGGGTTGCTTGCAGTCTTGGGTGGGTTGGTGCAGGGTAGTTATGCCTCTAGCGTGGAAGCGGATGCGCCTACTCCGGTGGAGGAGAAGGTGGCTGAAAAGGTTGCGGCAAGCTCGAAACGCTCTCGTGGAGGTGACCGAGTCGTTGCGCCGGCGCGGGTCACTCCTGTTCGGGGTTCTTCGGCGGCTTCCGTGCAGGGCTATTTTGATACCGCTCTGCTAAACGTGCCGGAGACTAGCCTCAAGTCATGGTTCTGGACGGTAAGCGGGGCAGTTATTGTTCTTACCTTCTATTTTTCGGTTGTTATCAACTGGATGCCGCTAGTCGCCGATGTTGCTTTTAAGCAGGCGCAAAACCTGTTTTTCTCCAAACGCCCCGAAGAAGCCGCCCTTTATTACAAACAGGCTGCCAGCGCCGCTCCTACTGAAGACCGTTATGCGCTTTTTCTAGGACAAGCCTACATTGAGCTTGCCGATAAAGTTCGACAGGCTGAACAGCAAAAAAAGACCCCAAACCAACAAGCTGACCCGAATGCTCAAAACCAGATTCTTGGCTACCTGCATGCAACCGAAAGCGAACTGCTTCGCGCTCGCGACCTTGCCCCCCTCAATCCCGACCATTATTCCAACTTGGCGCGTATGTACGGTTCATGGGTGACTTATGAACCAGCAAAACGTAAAGAATTGGTTGCAAAACAGCTTGATTGGTACGATAAAACGATTGCATATGCCCCCCGCAATGTGAGGGTACGTTCGGAATATGCCATTGCCCTGATTAATTCCAGCCGTGCTGCCGATGGTACAGTTGATCAAGCAGTACAGGAACGCGCTATCAAGACAGGTGAGGAGTCGGTGAAAATAGACCGTTGTTACGACTTTGGGCGGTGGGTGCTGGGCGATATTTATCTTGGCGCGGGGCGCAATGATGATGCGGCAATCCAATTCGGCTACCTCTCCGACCTGAATCCAAAGGAATTAATCAATAACCAACGCTATTTGCAACGAATCCAGATTATGGCGCAAAGCAAACAAATTGATCAAGCGTTGATGGTTCAAACCCTGTTAAAGCCGCTTGCTTCTGTTGCAATCCAATCTTCTCAAATCGGGCAATTTACCAATTCTTGCTCGGAACTATCCAGACCCTATGTGACAACCCCTCCTATTGACTCGGATAAAGCCTATTATAATCAAACTGCCGGGATTTACCTGTTCCACCTTGAGCGGGTACAAGAGGCGGAACAACGTCTAATTGTGGCTAACCAGTTAGATGCTACCAGCACCTATACACACGCTTACCTTGCTGCAATCTACCAGAAAAGCGGGCGTACCGATCAGGCACAAAAAGAATACCAGAAGGCTTTAGACCTTTCGTCGCAAAACACCGACACAAAAGCGACAATTCAAGGCTTCCTATCCAACTATTTCAAGGCATGATGTATCAGCAGGCGACAACCCAGTCTGCCCCCGAAAATCCGGGCATGGCTTTTTATCTGGCTTTGTTCGTGGGGTCATTGTTGTTGGCGCTGCTGCTTACTCCTTTAGTGCGCCGGATTGCGCTAAAGTCCGAGATTGTAGATGCGCCCGGTCTTCGCAAGATACATAGCTCGCCCGTACCTTTATTAGGTGGGGTGGCAATCTACCTAGCCTTTACGCTGGTACTATTGGGTTTGACAAGCTGGATTCTGCCGTTTTATTTTTCGCAGTTAGTCGCAATTTTGTTTGGCGCAACTTTGATGAGTATTACTGGATTTCTGGATGACAAGTATGGCTTATCTCCTCTAGTAAAGCTGCTGGCGCAGTTAGGCGTGGGCTTGTGGCTGATTATTAGCGGTGTACAAATCGAGGTGTTTCGTGTTCCGGCAATAAATGTATTGATTACGTTGCTGTGGGTAGTGGCTATCACTAATGCCATGAATTTTCTGGACAATATGGATGGACTTTCAGGCGGCGTTAGCGTAATCGCCGCCGCATTTTTCTTTCTCTCCGCTTACCAGAGCGGGCAATGGTTGGTAGGGGCATTGGGAGCAACGCTGGCGGGTGCAAGCGCTGGTTTTGTTTATCATAATTTTGGGATATTCTCGCAGAAATCGCCTCACCAAATATTTATGGGCGATAGCGGTTCATTATTTATGGGCTTTTTGCTGGCGGCATGCGGCATCAAGTTGCGTTTTCCCAATACCGATTTTGTAACATGGATGGTTCCAGTGTTAATACTAGGTGTGCCGTTGTTTGACATAACACTTGTAACCTTATCGAGGCTCAGACGTAGGTTGCCCATAATGCGAGGCGGCAAAGACCACACTTCCCACCGTTTGGTTGTGTTGGGGCTGTCGAATCGCGAGGCGGTTTTGGTTATCTGGATGGCGAGCGGGGCGTTGGGCGTTGCTGCGCTGGTTATTATGGGTGCTTCAGTACGGGATGGTTATGTAGTGGGTGGCGTAGTGGCGGCGCTTGCCGGATGGGCGGTGTTGCGCCTTGAGCATGTCCCGTTGGTGAATACCAACCCGGCGGTAAAAGGAAGCGGCAAAGGCTTGAAAAATAATGCAGAAACGCCAAAGCCTAAAATAAAATAATTTAATCAAGCTTAAAAAACAAATCAAATTTTAGGAGACTCTATATTTATGAAGCTGGTGAGCTTTAGCGTCAAGAAAAATCTTCGCCCACAGCGCGGGGCTATAATAGAGACCGCAAGCGGTCAGAAGGTTGCGCCTGTTTCCGGCGGCTATAATGACCTGAGCGATGCCCAACTTGAGCAGATGTTAAACGAAATAAATGCGTTAGATGTAACGACATTACCGGATTTAGACGAGGTTACTTTACATAATCCACTGCCAACGCCCGGTAAAATAATTTGCATAGGCTTGAATTTTATGGATCATGTGCTTGAGGTTAAGGCGCAAGTACCCACTGAGCCGGTTATTTTCTCCAAATGGCACAACACGCTGGCGGGCCCGACTGACGAAATCATAGTGGATAAAGCTACTCAGCGGGTGGATTATGAGGCAGAGTTAGCTTTTGTAATAGGTAAAACCGCCTATCAGGTAAAAGAGGAAAACGCCTTCGAGTATATCGCGGGCTATCTATGCTCCAACGATGTGAGCGCACGCGACCTGCAATTCTCGCAAAGCCAGTGGGTGCGCGGCAAATCGCTTAACGGTTTCTGTCCGCTTGGTCCCTATATTGCCACTCGTGATGAAATTGCCGACCCCCATAATCTGCGAATCCAGTGCCGAGTAAACGGACAGACCCGACAGGATTCAAACACCGCGCAACTTATCTTCAAGATTCCCGCGCTGGTGGCGTTTCTCAGCGATGGCATCACCCTTGAACCGGGCGATGTTGTTTTGACCGGAACGCCTCCGGGAGTCGGCTTTACTCTCAACCCTCCCCGTTATCTGCAACCCGGTGATGTGTGTGAAGTAGAGATTGAGGGGTTGGGTATGCTACGAAATTTATTTGTTGTGCCTGCAGACTGATAGATTGTGTAAAGTTTGCTGCCTCAAAGAACGGTGTAGAAAGCTCGAAGTTTGAGAGAGGTTAATCATAGTAATTCTTTGCCTCCTTTTGTCGCTTAATCAGCCACAGGTACAAGCCCCACAGGATTAGCAGCGCGGCAAGGCGATAACTGGCGCCGAGTCGCGCCAGTCCTACCGCTTCACCCGGAAAGAAATCATAGGTACTGCCGTATCCTAACAGCCCGAAGCATACCCCAAATACTAATAACTGCCAGCGCGGGGTCTTTGCGTTGCTCAATACTTGCAATAAGAGCGCTAATGCGGGTAACGCCAACATTTCATTATTCATCAGAGCAATAGGCGGCACAATCAGTCCGGTCAGAATAAGTACACCGGGCAGTAACCTTGCCGTAGATGGATTCTCCACCTCGTGCCGGATTTGCCATAGCCGCCTAATGGTGAAAGCGATTAGCCCAAATGAGCAGACATATCCCGTAAGCAATGCCCAGAAAGGATATTCACCTCGGTAGCTCAAGGTTATTTCGGGAACGCTCAATCGCGCCAATGCCCCGAAGATTGACTGATTAGAAATATCCATGTCCGGTCTGGTCAGGATAATACCAACGGCTCTGAAATATAGATTGACATTGTCCCAACCCATTGCCATTATTCCTAACAACCCCACTCCCAAAAAACCTATTCCCAAACTCACCAGACCGCGCCAGCGTTTGGTGAGAACGAAATACAATGAAAGTACAGCCGGAAATAGAAGCAGCCCTGACGGAATAGCCAGATATAAACCTGCCATAACGTTACGCTTCTCATTTATTTTCAGCAACGCCAGCAATAAGCCCAGCAGCGCAATTGTGTTTACTTGTCCAAAGCCGATGGTATCGGTTACGGGACTGAAACTCAACGTCAGAAACAGCACAGGGGCGCGAAAGTGAATTTTGCCCGAATTCTGTCCGAACAGGCGCAATAAAAGTAGCAGCGTGGGTACAAGCAATAGCAAATTTATAACCCTCCAAAACTGTAGCGCTATTTGCTGATCTGTGCCGAACAACTGGATTAGTGGCAAGAACAGAGCGGCATAGGAGGGGGGTAAGCGTGGCGCTACGGAAGGTTGACTGAGTAAACGGTCAAGGTCATATAAATTGCGCCCATTCTGGCTGTTTAACAACGTCACATAATGGCTGCGGAACTCCACCCCTCGAAATGGGTCAACTTGAAACGTATATATCTGATTGTAGAGAAAAGAAATGAAAGCTGCTGCCAGCATTGCACGGGAAAACCAACGTTCAAAAGTAGTCAGTCCATCAGGTGAGTTATCTTCTGGTCTCAGGTTGTGCGAATTGTACATACCCGCGCTAAAAAGCAGCGCTCCGGTAAAAACCCCTGAAGTAAGTGAGGAAGGGTTTAAACTGTAGAGATGGAGACGCAGAAAAGCAAATTGTGCCAGCGGGATGAGAATGTAGAGGGTGGCGGAATATACAAACGGGGCAGGTAATTTCGGGGCGCGTTTTGAAAATAAACCTGCCAACCACAGCAATAGCCAACTGATGGGAAGAATAAAACCCCATGCGGAAAGATAGGGTTTAAGCGCCAGCGGGGTAATAAGCAACCCTGCCAGCAATATTGTTCCGGCGATAGCTTCCAGCAACAGCGCCCATTTATTTTTCATACCCAGCAAACGGGCGATACCCCAGCAGCATAGGCAAATTATTGCCAGCAAGCCCGGCTCCCACAGAGTAGAAAGCCAGCCTTCTAGCCCGAAATTGCTATAATCCGGCTCTATTTTTGTTTGAAAAAAGATTGTGGAAAGGCTGCGAGTATCACCGCTACCGGGAGTATAGGCGTTGCTGGATTCAAATCTGAGCCGTAAATATTCGAGGGTTGGGCGAATATGCAACGGAAGGGTTAGAATATAGTCTCGCCCATCGTAATAGCCTGCTATATTGTGCGAACCGAAATTATATTGGTTGTATTCAATCTGCCCAGTTACATTCAAACTAACTCCGGTTTGGTCGGGAGGGCGGTCTGGTCGGGGCGCAGAGAGGCGCAGCGTCAGCTTAAGTGGCACAGAATCAAGCGGCCAAGGTAGATTCAAGTAGGCAACTTGTCCTGCCCAACGGTAGGTAAGGTCGTGCTTATCCGTTTCCGGGGTTGTGCTGTTTTGGGTTTCAGGTTCATAAAAGCCGCCATCACCCACGTTTAGGTACAGTCTATCTAAATGATTCTCAGCGCCAATATCCAGCGCCATAGGAGGACGCAGGAGATTTATCAGAAAAAGCAGCACCATCACCAGTAACGCAACAACGATTGACGGCGGTAGCGCTTTTTCTAGAGTTTGCCGGTAAGCTTGAACCGATTTATAACCTGCCGGTTTTGTCGGCAACAAATTCTATTACCTCACGGGTAAAGTGTATAGTGTTAATTTGCTAATCAGCGAGTGTAGCGGGTAATAAGGCGATACATCCGGCAGTCTAGCCGGAAGTAATAATTCGTTCGCCTTGTTCATCCGGCTCAGAATTATCCTCAGAAGTGGTACGGTACAATTCAAGCGCCTTTATATAAATCGAGTTAGCTTTGGTAAAGGCATCTCGCAAATTGGCTGGACTGGCGCTGCCATCTTTCGCTGCTTGAGTTTGGGCAAGCCATTGCTCGAAAGCGGCAACCTCTTTCCTCAGTTTTTCAAGATACTTGTGAGAAATAGCTGGCATTTTTTATTCCAATCTCCTCAGTTTTGAGTTAAAGTTGTGATGTTTTCGAACTACGATTGCCTGTTCTCTAATACATGAACAATTAGTAGCTCTTTTTACCACTATTTAACCGCTATTGGGTTTGACTTGTCAATAGAAGCAGGGTGATTCAGAGAATAATAATTGTTACAATTGGCGAATTCAACCTCTTGGCAAAGCGATTTTCCGCCTCAGTAGCGAATTGCGGTTATACGCGGGGTTTTTAAGATAACGTGGGTGGCATCGAAACACTGATAAAGGCACTAATAAAAATTAACCAGTATGTTAAAATGATGTTAAGTAAGGCTTTTTTTGAGGTTCTTTTGCAATTAGGATGAATTCGTGCAGCGTTATCACAAAACTTGGTCATATTAAAAAGGGCAGATTCCTTTGGATATACTAGACGCTATTCTTAAAAATAGCACACCTCATTCTGAGCCTATTAGAAAAAAAAGGCGAGTCACTTTATTATTTCTGATATCTGCTATATTTATATATTCAACTTTATATTGGATTCAACCAAACTTAATAATAAAATATACGGCTGCCAAGTTGGCTACACTAGATTCTAATTCTACTGGGTTTTACTGGCCTCAAGTTGATGAGTTAGGCAATGTTTTTTCTTGGACTAAAGATAATGCCAGTCTGTACTTACCACACCAAGAATACAAAAATCCTTTAATTATAACTTTTGGTCTAAAAAGTGCTTCATTTGCAGGTGGTAAGAACGTCCCGGTAACAGTTTTGATTAACAATGTACCCGTTGGACAACTACTTCCAGATTCTACAAATCACAATTTCCAGGCACTCTCCATAAAAGCAATTCCATCAGAATTATCTTCAAATAGTCTACTTATTGAATTGCATACCGAAACTTTCAGCCTAGTTAATGATACCAGAGACCTAGGCGCGATGTTAAGTTTCATTACTGTAGATAATACCGCGGCTTGGACTCCCCTTTCTAACCGTATATGGCTATTCTGGCTTTTACCAATACTCGCATGTTCCATATTATTTTCACATTTTCTTTCAAAGCGATATGAAATTAAAGTGGCGGGGTATCTAACCATTGGCTTTTGTATAACTGGGGCGTTTTTACTTTTGATAGCCCTTCTGCTTTTAATTTTTCGTACCGGTTCAATTTCAGGGCTTACTCGTCCAGTTTGGATTACCAGTTCTGCGTATTTGTTTCTACTTTTTGCCTACTTTGGGCTTTCTCTACCTTTTGGCACACCTCATTCAAAGAGTTTATGGGAAAAGCTGTTAAGCTTTCTAAAACAAGTCAATACTAAGTTGGCGAGAAAAGGTTGGTATAACCGTTCTCTCAAACTAATGTCGCCTTCCGCAGAGGCAAAGCGTCTCAATTATCCACTTTTACAAAACCCGATAATAAAGCAATATCATTGGTTGATTGCTCTGTTTCTTTACACCCTTATTACATTAGCAGTTACTCACCCCATAATTTTCCACCTGAATGATTGGGTACTAGGCTCAAGTTCCGAAGGTGATAGCATGCAACACATATGGGGTCTCTGGTGGTTTAAAAGAGCGCTGGAAACTGGACAGAACCCCGCCTATACCGATATGTTGTTTGGCTTGCTTCCTTCAACTCAGATATTTGTATGGACATACTATAACTGGGTGGTAGGGTGGGTGTTCCAATGGTTTCTCAGCCCACTTGGGGCATATAACTTGCTGATGGCACTGAATTTCATCTTTGCCGGGTTTACCATGTACCTGTTAGCTGGGTTGTTCGTTGAAAGCAAACGAGCCAGTTTTGTGGCAGGTTTTATCTACACTTTTTCTTCTTACCATTTTTTCAGAACCGAAGGGCATCTAAATCTTGCTGCAATCCAGTGGTTACCTTTCTGTGCATGGTCTGTGATTGTCTTTTTTCGCAAACCGTCACTAAAAACAGGACTATTAGCCGGGATAGGTATCGCGTTGGTTCCACTCACCGATGCCTATTATCTGGCTTATTTTTTGATTCCATTTGGTATTCTTTTTTTTGCTGGTATGCTAATTAAAAACTTCAGTTGGTTTACAACCCCACGCAATCTTATATTAAGCGGAGTTGTAGGATTAGTAACACTGGCGTTGTTATCTCATTTTTTGATTACATATCTGATTGTTGATGCGGATGTACAGTCTAGCACTCGATACACCGCAGAAATCTCTACGGAACAAATCTCGGCTGACTTATTGGCATTCATAGTACCAAGTTATAGCAATCCCTTCTTTGGCAAAACTACACAGAGTATCTACAAAGGAATGGAGTTTTATAATGAAAAGAATATTTTTCTTGGTTACACTACTTTGGTATTAGGAGCTTTATGTTTCGCTTTCAGAAAAAACCGAAACATAAAAAGCTTATTCTGGGTAGCTCTAGCTCTCGTTACTTTTTTGCTGAGCTTAGGACCGCGGTTATATATCGGTGGTGAACCTGATGTGTCATTGCCTTTTTATTCGGCGCTCTATCGTTTGCCACTTCTCTCCAACTTTCGTGCGCCCGTTCGTCTCGGATTGGTTACACTTTTAGCTCTGTTAATTCCGGCAGCTATGGCGCTTAATGCAATTTTGCGTTCTAGTTTCAGCCGATCTATTAGTGGGCGAATTATTTTAAATGTGTTATTGCTGGCAATACTGGGCTTTTCCCTGATAGAACAGGCTTACGTAAGTTTGCCTTACCCATCAAGTCAAGTAAAGATTCCTTCGCTTTATTACCAGATGGTTCAAGATAAAATTGATGGACTGGTGTTAAATCTACCGGATATTCCTTTGCGAGGTTCGGATTTGTTTTTCCAAACCATTCATAACAGACCACTTGTTGGCGCCTATGCGCCCAGAATCAGTGACCGTATGATTACATCAATGCAAAACTTACCATATACTGGAAGTTTTTATAATATTGAATTAGCCGGAACTGCCGCCGCTCAACAAGGTGATATTTTCCCTGTGGAAAGCATGCTGCAAGGATTACAACGAAATAAGGTCAGATATGTGGTATTACATGATGACCAATCTGTAAAATCTGAAAAAATGGAATGGATGAAAAACTTTTTAAACAATAATCTCGGCAACCCTTTCTACAATAATATAGAAGAACGACTAATGGCATGGCAGATTAAATCCAACTCAAGCCTCGACAATAGCGCTTTTCATTATAAGCTCGGAGATGGCTGGGTTGGGTTATTACAGGCTAAAAAGGGAGTGCTAGAAAGGGAGGTAGTACAGGATGGACAGCTAATTATCAGTTCTCCAGAGGTAGGTTTACAAACCATCAACATTTCAGCATTAGCGCTTCTCAAACCGCTAACTATGGAAATCAGGCTAAATGGCAAATTGATTCAGACCATCAAAATGGATACTCCCGGAAAAGTAATAAATATAACTTTGGAAAGCACTAATCTAAATGTTGGTGATAACTTGCTTGAGTTCCATTCGCGGGAAGGGTGTTCAATACCCAAAGAATTAGACCCCAAAAATAGCGACAACAAATGTTATTCGTTTGGAATAAGGCAGGTGCAAGTGACTAACCCACTGCCACTCTCAAACACTTCGTGGTCTCCCAGCGGGAACGTTGGTCAAGGCTTCTAGCGACCAGAGAGCCACCATGCATGGCACTTGATGGAACTTTCGAAAAGAATTTGAGTGTCCATAAACATAAAACTGAAAAACCAGCATTGGGGGCGAGATTATATAAATTCTGATAGCTTGCCGTATCTATTTGCTCGAAAGCTTGTGGTTTTTTTCCTTAGCGTCGCTTCTGCCCTAAATCTTGTAAGTACCCCAAGTTGCGCGGTTAGAATAGGGATTCGGGCAGAAATGGGATTTCGTCCTCTGCTTAGACGGTAGGCTTAATTTGCATCCCGGTAACTATTTCCCGCCAGCTATACTCGAAGATTGAGCGCATCTGGTTAGACAATGCCTGAATATCGCCTGCCAAGTTAGGGTCAAGCCGATCTAATAAAATACTTTGAAAGATATTAATCATAGACATATCGCTATCCCGTTTGAAAAAGCCTTGATTATTCATAACGGCATTGCATTCCCAGATAACGATATTATAGAAAGGCGTGAGGTCGCCAATCAATAAGCTGACCGTGATTAATGAAACCATCTGGTTGGAAACAGTATTGGCAATGCTCGCAGAAGCATATTGAGCAAATACACCCGATTCCAGCAAACGCTCTGCCAACTCCACTTCAAGTGCTTCAGCATTTTGTTCTAAGGCAGCAGCGAGAGCAGGATAATTCAAGTTTAGGTTTAGATTAATTTGAGATGGTAGCATAGTTATAACTCCTTATTTCGCTTTTGTGTTAAGGCTTCTGCGGTGCTGTCGTGCCAGTTCTTTTTTACTGCCGGGTCGAAGTTCCTCCGCCATAATTAACAAATCATCCCAAGATTTCTCTACCCGGTCAGAACCGAAATATTCCGTTAAATCAGCCAATCTAATCCGGTCAGAATCGTTTGTTAAGAGATAATAAACCAATTCAGCTAACTGAATAGGCTCTTCTTTGGGCTGTTCTTCGACAATAGGCAAGGGCAATGGAGAAGTTGCAACAACTTCCTTACAAAGAGTTTCATGCACATGATGAGCGTTTGTTCTCATATTCAGCCGTTTTTGCTTTAAATTGCCAAGATAGTTGGCAATATCTTGCTTGCGCTGAACTGTTTCTGCCTTCAAACTTCCCGATTGATTACGGCTATTTTCAAGCCTAGCATTCGCTAAATCCTTCAAATAATTGCTTGTATTTTCGCGCAGATTTAAGTTATCCTCTTGGATGTGCTGATGTAGCATTTTCGTTGAGGCTTCACGGTCACAACGATAATTTTTTAATAATTCCCCAACTTCAGCTTTGAGTTCATCAGCTGAGGATTCTATCTTTCGATTTACCATATTTCACCATACAACTTTAATTCTGTTGGTTGGCTAACCGCTGCTCCATGAGCCGAGTGGTTTGCTCCACCGTACTTTCCACATCGCTCCCAAGAATATCAGCCCCAATACTTTGTAACGCATTCGGGTTATTGTAAATAGCTGCCCCTCCTACCTCAATGATGCCATTCCAACCGCTCTGACGCAACGCCCGAATGGCTTTGATGGCTCGGAAAATTTGCCCCGGTAGGGAGACTGACAAACAAACCATATCTATTTTATGTCGCTTGGCTGCGTCCACGATTTCTAACTCAGGCAACTCCGAATTTAGTGGGTAAACTTCCCAACCCGCCCAACGCAAGGCATCGCCTAGCAAGCTTAAACCGAGGGTATGGGTATTGCCGCTCACGCTGGTTAACAATGCGCTCCCGATTCGCTTTGATGGCATACCGGATTTACTGCTAAGTACCAAACTGCGGCAATATTCTGTAATACCGTAAGCCAAATGTTCCTGCGCTACGGTCATTTTCCCTTTCTCCCAAAGCGTCCCTACTTGGCGCATCGCCCTGGTAAAAACTGCATCGTAAATGGTTTCATGGACTACACCATCTCTAAGCGCTTGTTGTACTACCTGCACTGCTTGATTGAATGAGCCAGCTTCAAGCGCAGCAAGATACAACTCATAATATTGCTGAGGCGATACCCGCTTTTGTTCCAAATAAACATTCAAGTGGTTCTCAGGTTTGGCTAATGCCTGTAAAATCGTGAAATTTGAGGGAATATAGTTTTTAGTCTGCTGGTCAAATTTGAACAAACCCAAAGGAACACCTTGCTCAATAAGGTAGTACAATTCCTGACCTATACCTTTTACCTCGATAATCCCGGTATAGGCATCTTTTTCAAAGGCGCGGCGTAGTCCATTAAAGTTTTGCTGGCTGGCAGTCAAATTAGAATAAGGTCGTCGCCCCTTTTCTTTAACGTTTCCCCAATCTACCGGTAGTTCCTCTGCGGACTCTTTAGTTGTAGCGTAATTGCCTACCGTTTCTGGAGTAGGGCTAGAAGCCATCAAACCCGGCAGAGCCACTTCTGGGTTTTTTATGGTAGCCTTGCCGTTCATGCTTGCTCCTAGAGCCTGAATAGGTTGTAGCGAAGCTATGCTAATTTTCTCTGTATCTGGAACACTCAGCATATCAAGTTTCACGCCGACCTCATTCAGCATTTGCACAAACAACACTTCGGTTTTTTCGAGGGTGTTATTCAACGCTTCGTAACAACCCAACGCCTCGCCTTCAATGATTAGGTAATAAAGCGTGCGAGAGGGGGTATGAAGTTTCAAGATAACAGAGGATTTTTGCTGAATTGATTCCTGAGCCAGCTTCATTATGATTTCGGGTGTAGCGTGAAGGTTATTCTGGGCAATAATATTACTCAGAATAGCCCGATAGCCTTTTAGCTCTTTGGCGCTTGAAGTAACGGTGTTGAGAGTCCAGTTACTCAGGTTTGCAAACATAAGCGCGGCATCAAAAGCTGCTTGACCTGTCAGGATACTGCCGGGTGCGCTATAACGCGCCAAAGTGATTGTGCCATCTTCCAATACAAGTAGGCTTTTTTCATCTCTATTCTCAATCTTGATAGCGGTCAAGAGAAAGCCGGTAAAATGGTTGGCTATTGCCTGTTGGATAAAAGGTAGCAGGTTTGTTTTCTGGCGAGAAATCTCAGTTCCCTGTGATTTGCCGCCTAATTGGAGTAGTTCAGGTGTAGCAGACTCTTGCGCCAATGTAACGGACAAACCCAAACCCGGAAAAGTAGTGGTACTAAAGTTATGGGCGGTTGCTCCATTATTCTGGGGAGCTTCAACTTTGCTCACGCTATTAGGCATAGATACGTGGGCTTGAATCGGAATTTGTTTTTCGCTATAACTCATTGTTTCAACTTTCGGCGGAGTTATTACAATACTGGATGGGGCGGGCTGGAACAGTTGCAAAGTCTCTCGAAAGAGTAATCCTTGCTGATTGTCAATGCTACAGCTAGTATCATACTCAGGCTCAGAAGTTTTGTGCTGGTATTCTATTGTGCCATCATTCCAGCCCAATAAAATATACAAAGCTTCTTCCCCAATTGCTGCATCACTGGTTGCATGGGTAATATTGCCGGCATCCATATAGATATAAGCCAACTTATCACCTTGCTGACAAAGCAACCGCCCGGTGAACTGCTTGGCTTTAGCCTCCTCAATTATAGAGGCTAATTTATGGAATTCGTATTTGGTTTCAATCGTAATGCTCATTCTTTTCCGCCTTAACCTTTAAAATTTTAGCCCGCTATGAACATCCAATCTTCAAGTAGTTTTTTCGGAATTGCCGGGTGTATGTCATACTTTGTATCTGGCGCTTCCACAAACCGATTCATTGTCTGGTTTACTCTAGTCATCATATTTTCTTGCGATTGATAACCGCCAAAACCATGCCCCTCATGCATAAGATAATAGACTAGCCCGGTTGAATTATAGAAAACAATGCTGCCGGTAAAGTGGTTCTTTACCAACCGGAGCATTCGTTCCATAATATTTTCGTTTTGGCACTGCAAGCCTGTTAAGCTGCTGGGAGCGGGTACTCGTGTGGTCAGGTAGGCATCCAGTATTCCCGGCGCACATCTACCGATTTTGATGTCAGAAAGTTCGGGCAAAGGCGCACAGTATAAGCGTTGTAACGCTGCTTCACCAAAATACTGCCGGTTGCCATCATCAAAACTCTGGAATTTAATGTTGCCATCTTGGAAATACAATCTAGAAAAATATGCCGGATTCAGATTTCGCCCATTAATTTCCAAATAGCCTTCTAATTTAACCTGTGTCACCCGCTTGATAATCCAGCTTATATCCGGGTTAGAGGCATGTTGCGAAATGCTATTCAATCCATCTTGCTCCCAATTCGTCAAAGTAGAAGGAGGCAAACATTCCTGAGATAACGTGAAATTATTTCTAGCGGTTACGGCATGCTCAGTTCTTGCCTTTTGATATACTGGCAAATAGTTAGCGGATTCAGTTCTTGCCTTCTGCGTAGCTTCGGGTTCAGTTTGCACAAGCGAATCTTGAGTTTCAAATATTTCCTGAATTTCACTTGATTTAACCGGATTTGTGTGAATTGCCTCAATGCCAAAAATTGCCACCATACCCGCCGGTATTTGGGGACCTAGGGCAAATTCAGGCTCATCCATCTCATTTGTGGCAGCATCAGGTTGTGTCAGGCTGAACTCCGGTAACGGCTCGCTACTATCGTATAGCAAATTATCTGAAGTGCTGGCATAGTTTTGAGGTTCCTCTAGGCTGAGGATTCCCTCCTCGTTGCCTTCCAACCGCTTAAACTCGCTTTGGAACTTATCCATCCCATCATTATGTGCCGCATATTGCTGATTTAGGTTAAATTCATCAGACGTTGCGGGGTCGTGCGACAATTTAAACTCAGGATAGCTACCTTCAATTGCAGGGGAGTCATAGCCTAGACTAAATT
Organism: Candidatus Chlorohelix sp.; assembly: GCF_037138995.1. Lineage (NCBI taxonomy): Bacteria > Bacillati > Chloroflexota > Chloroflexia > Candidatus Chloroheliales > Candidatus Chloroheliaceae > Candidatus Chlorohelix > Candidatus Chlorohelix sp. Next base: position 32,449 of record NZ_JBAXHI010000022.1, read on the forward strand.
CAGTCTGCGTTTCAGTGGTATCCGTTGCAAAAAGCCCGTTCTCTAAGCTAAATTCAGGATAGCCCGTTTCACTAATGTTGACTGGTTGCGCGGTAGGCAATTCTAGGTCAAACTCAGGATGTTCTTCTGAAATAGGGGGTTCTGCTTCAACCGCCGATTCCGGGTTTATGCTCAACTCTTCTAATATTTGCTCTGCCGGTTCTGGTAATATTTGGTCTAAGCTGAATTCATATGCGGTATCTTCCAAACCATTTTGCAAATTTTGACCAAGTATAAATTCAGGCTGCTCTCCGACAGAATACGACTCGACTGTTTCCATGTGGTCAAGCTCAAACACCAATTCCGTTTGCGCTGTGGTAGAGCTTAGAGTGTTCTCTACTTGCTCTATCTCAGCAACATCCGGGTGGGTTAGAACAAAGCTCTCATTCTCTTGCTCAGCTTTTATAGCCAGTGGTGGTTCTGTATAAATTAGGTTTTGTTTCTCTATCGTATCAGCTATTTCCGGCATTTGTACGTCAACTGGAGGTTTTTTTTCTCGAAGGTATTTTGTGCCTCCTGCAAGTTTAGACTGAATTTGACGGCATGTATCCGGCTCATTCCCACCATTGTGCAAAAGAGATAACGCCATACGGAAGATTTTTTCTTGTGCATCGGTGATAGTATGCGGGGTTACGATTTCAGAAGTTTCAAACCATATCTCACCGTTTTGCCAACGCAGCAAATCACTTAAAATGAAAGCTTCATTGGTTATAACATTGTCTTCCGCCTCAACGTGTACTAGCTTACCTTTCCGTAGGGATAAGGTATAGCGTTTGGCGGTATTCTGACAATGTAGTTGCCCAGTAGTACCTTGCTGCTCGCACTCTATTAGTAAGGTTGCTAGGTTAGAATGTTCTAGTTTCATTTCAAATGACTCCAGAGGTAGAAAGCATTTCCCACAGTAGAACTAAGCCTGAGTTATTCACAATTTATGCTGCTCCTACGACAGCCATAGGCGGTATCTGGTTTGGTTTGTAATCGAGGGTGGGCTTCCCCTCCGATTTTAGCGGGTCTGAATCAATAATAGCTCTAGGGCTAGGTCGTTCTACGCTTGCGATTGCCCTTGCAGCTTTTAACACATTTTCCAAAAGGCAGATATTTGTCAAAGGACCTATTCCACCCGGCACAGGGGTTATTGCGCCTGCCACGGCTAGGCTTCTTTCAAATTCAACATCCCCGGTCACTTTATCCCGTGACATATAATTTAACCCGTAATCAATGACTACTGCGCCCGGTCTAATCATTTCGGCTTTAATCAAACCCGGTTCACCGACAGCAACAATCAGAATTTCAGCTTGGCGGGTATGGGCAAGCAAGTTGTTGGTTTGGGTATGGCAAAGGGTTACAGTGGCATCAGCTTTAGTCAACAAACAAGCTAAAGGACGACCTACTTCCAAACTACGCCCAACGATTACGGCGTGGCGACTGGCAGGATTGATATTATACAGACCTAGCAATTTAATCGCGCTTAAAGCAGATGACGGCACAAGATTGGGCTTGCCCATTAAAAGATGCCCCATATTAGTTGGGTGCAAACCCTCAACATCTTTTTCAGGAGAGATAAAGCTTGCTACCTCATCCACGTTTAAATGTTTAGGCAAGGGTAGCTGAAGCGAAATGGCATGAATACTGGTATCCTGATTATGTTGTTCAATATATTTTCTCAGCTCATGGATTTTAACGTTATTAGGAAAGAGTTGAGCTGAAAAATGGATGCCGGCATCGGTTGCCACATTTGAAAGAGAGCGAATATTATCAATTGTTGCGCGGTCATCACACATTGCCATTACCACTAATCCGGGCGTTTGATTGAATTGGCGGATGAATGTGCTTACATTTTGTCGAAGATGCTGCCTCAAGTTATTGGCAATAGTGCGCATGTCCATTATTACGGCTGTCACAGCTTATTCCCTCCTAGCTTCTGTTGAAACGGTCGGATCTTTAACTTTAGAAAAAAGGTCGCCCCAATCTACTGCACCTGAAATTTCAGGTAGATTTGCTTTGCTGGCATCCAGTTGTCTGGAGATTATGGTTCCTATATCTTCACTACTGGGTTGTATTGGGTTAAGTTTCGCATCAGGTTTAGTTTTCTTGATTGGTGTGGCAAGCATTACGGTAATCAAGGCTTTAGAATCGCTGGGTGGTACAGCTAAAGCACCGGTCAGCAACTGCAATTTGCCCGTGTTTGGCTCAGGTCCGTAAATCCCAATTTGCAAGCCCCTTTCGTAAAAGAAGAAATAATAAAGTTTCAAACTATCAAAATAAAGAAGGGCTACTCCATCTTGGCGTGATTGTTTGAAGGCTTCGTGTATTTTGGTAAGATTGGCTTTACTGGCTTTTATATCTTGATAAGGCTTCTCACCTGAAACCAACGCTCTATATGCTTTAAGTACGCGAGCCTCAACTTTATATATTTCAGGGTGTAATCGAAAAGCATCCAATTTTTCAAATGCGTTCTGACCGAATAATCGCGCTTCTTCATGTTCATTGTGATACACAATATCCAGATTATACCCATCATAGAAAAGAGCCAATCCATACTGTTGTTGGGCTTCAACATGTGTAGTTGAATCTAAATGATAGTAGATATATCCGGTAAAACGGAATCTTTGAAGGCTATCCAGTTGTTCCTTTAACGATAGGTTTTCCAGTAAAGCGTCTAATTGGTTTTGGCGCTGACCTTCCGGTAAGAGCAAGCTAGTTTTTAACAGCTGATATGGATAGCTTGGTTGCTGCGGCACTTCCAAAACTTGGTAAGTTTGCGTAGCAGTAGCCGAAGTTGGTACGATACTTTCGAGAGCTTTTACATTAATTTCTACAACTTCAGGGTTGCTTACAATTGGGCTTGCGCTGTCTAATTCAGCCACAACCGGAGTGGTAGTGGGTTTAGATTCTACCGTCTCAGGCGTAATTGTATCGCTATTTGCAATAGTATCCTGTTCCACAGGGGGATTTATATCGAAAAGAAGGGAATCAATAAATTTATCGAACTTGCCATCATTTGTCAGAATCTGTATAACCATCATGAAGGCATTTCTTATATCATCCTCAATATTTTTATAGCTTATCAGTAATGGTAATTTGTGCCATTCAAGCGTGTATTGCTCCCATGTCAATAATTCACACAGCAATTCTTCTGAAGTGGCTTCTCTAACACCCCCACAGATATAAGTAAGGCAACCCTCATGAAACATCAAATGAATAAAATTTTGGTTATTCTGGTTACAGACCAACATGCCTTCGGCTTTTTCATTCTCAATAACTTTTATCAGCTGAGGCAATAATCTGTGGCTAAAGGTTTGATTCACGTTTGACTCCAAAAAGTTATACCCCTAACCGGCAAAATCACGGCGCGAATTTCCAGACTTATCCTCTTAAAACTCAATTCCTTTTTGAGCTTTAATGTTGGCATGATAAGGATGCTTAATCTCGGTCATTTCCGTAACGAGATCGGCATATTCGATTAATTCCGGTGGCGCATATCGCCCGGTTATTGCCACATGTGTACGGTTTGGGCGATTGTCTAAAGTCTCTTTCACCTCATTCCAATCAAGCCAGCCATACTTCAATATATAAGTTAGCTCATCCATCACTATCAGGTCATACTTCCCGGACAAAATTTTCTCTTTACACAACTCCCAGCCTGCGCGAGCCAACTCCTTATCCTTTTCAATATTTTCAGAGAGCCAAGTAAAGCCATCCCCAAGCTGTATCATTTCAATATCAATTTTTCGAGCGGCTTTTTCTTCACCCCAATTAGCTGTTCTGGCTTTGATAAACTGGAGCATACATACATTCATACCCTGCCCCCAAGCACGTACCAACATTCCAAAAGCGGCTGTAGTTTTACCTTTTCCAATACCAGTATTTACCAGCACCAAATTTTTCCTAGTAGCGTATTTGGTTTTCTTAATCCTATCCTTATGGCTGGAAAGCTGGAGGGCGAGTCGTTCCTCCTCGCTTATATCGGTCTTTATTTCTGGGTCAACTTCAGCTGTAGCATGTTCCGGTTCTAATTCAGGTGAGTGCATATGTATAATCTTTCTGGTCAGTTACTTAGATGGTAAATACGCTCTAGCAATCCTAAAAGAACAACTTTTACACTGTCAGGTCTAGCTATGTCACATTCAAACATCTGTACATCTTTTGCTAATTTCAGCTTCTTACGAATACTTTGTAGCGGGATGCTTCCCCGTGACTTAGAGTTATTGACAACAACTGCCGATACCATCTTTAGTTTTAGAAGATAAAAATTAATAATTTTAGATGCGCCGAGGATGCACTCATTACTATAATCATTCATTACTAAAATATCGGCAATACAATTTTCAGCTAATATATGCCAAAAAGGGCTTATCACTTCAAGATTTGGAATATTATAGAAGTGAAGCATGGTGTGCTGGTCTATTTTGAGTTCGCCAAAGCCAATATTGAGTGAGTCGAATATTGGCGGTAATAGCACCCCGTATTTCTGAAAGCTTGCACTCGGATTTAACATATTTATAGAATTAATAAATTGAGTACCTACTTCTTTAGATACTCCAATAATTAAGATTTTTACAACCGAGATACCTTCAGATTGGTTCATAAATTAGTGAGATTCTCATAATATGGGCATTATTAGGTAGGAACACTATTAAAAATTTCTAGCCCATTGCAGCATTATAACAAATTTCCCCCGAATTACTTTAGATTGCAGATATTTATTTTAGAGTTAAGAAAATCTACAAGTAAATGTTGTAATAATAGGATTGTATGAATTTTACATTACAAAACACATTACAACGATATTAAAAAATGTACGCGACCGTATAAAAAATACCCATGCTACTTGCTCAGATAAAATTAAGCACATAAGAAAGTACATATATAATTGACTTAAAGAGAGGAATCAAAAGCTTGTGGGATTATTCCTCATTGAAAATTAGAAATGTCTAAATAAAATTGGATTTCTAAATTTATATTGACTGCATTTTTAGATAGTGCGCTATAATTGCGGGCGCAACGCTTTTAAAATAAAAGCCCCGCCTTCAACTACCAGACGGGGCTACTCGTATCTTTCAATATTCAGTCAGGGTCAATTACGTGCTGTAACAGGCTGCGTTTTCTTTTTTATTCTTCCAGCCGTAAATTTTTCAAAGCAGACCAGCGAACATCAATCGGAGCAGGGGTGTATTCTTCGACTTCCGCATCTTCATTATTTACACGCTCTAGCTCACTGTATAAACCGGGGCAATCTTCTCCACAATGCGGGTACAAGGGCAAACTTACCAGAATTTGCTGGCGTAAAGCTTCTCCCAAATCCAGTAGGTGATTTTCGTCAATCACCAACTTTTCATCATCAAACCCATCTTCAGATTTTAGCGGTAAGCCGGTAATTATATCAATGCTGGGGCGATATATATCTTGCAATTCAAACTCAATATGTGTGGCGAAATCGTTCAAGCAGCGCACACAATTTAGCATCGAATCCGCCTCGAATTTTCCCTGTACCAGCACATCTTGTACTACTTTGGTAAGGTGGACATGCCCTTTTATATTGGTAGCAACTGTCCCCTCGGTTTCATCGAGTTCTAGCTTAGCCGTTTGCACATCATAATTACGGGTCGCGCCTTCATGTGAACGCAATAATTGCGAAACATTAAAAATCAGGTCGCCATTTTTATCAATTATGATATGCGCTTGCCGATTCTGAAAACGAGTTGTGCGCCTAAGCTCACGGTCGTTATTCCTAGATAACTCGGTATTTAGCGATTTTGGTTCAGGATTGGGATAACTGAAATTAAAACGGCTGCGAGTCTGACGTGGGATACGCCTAGGTTGTTCTTCTGAATTATCCATTTCTACACTTCTCGTTTCTAATTGAGACGATTAATCCCCGTCTTCGTTTTCTTGCTCTTGTTCTTTGGGGGGCGGTTTTGGTACTGCCCTAAGAACCGGTTGCCGGTTTGGGTTGAAGAAATTCCCGCCTTTTTCTGGAGATTTGGGGTTGGGCTGCGCCGGCGGTTTCGCCTGATTGGGCTGTGGCTGCTGCTGCTGAGGCGGGCGTTGTGGCTGATTTGATGTAACAGGCTGCTGCGGTTTCTTTGTTACATTAGGAGTAGGCTGCGCTGGTTGCCTTACGCTTTCGACAGGGGCATTAGAGTTCTTTTGAGCGACTTTTTCAGGCGAAACATACTCCGGTTTATATTGCTCTTGATACTCGTCAATTTGTTGTTGGTATTGTGCCGCCTGATCTTTAAAGCTACGCAAACCATTTTGAACCATGCCAAAGTGCTTACCCAATAAGGTTTCCAACTCTTGAAGTACCTGTACCGCGTATTGGTTAGCACCTTCTCTCATTTCTTGCGCTTGCGCCACCGCTTCATCATACATTGACTGTGCTTGCAGGTGCATCTCATCCGACTCTTCGGTGGCAACACCAATAATTATCTCGCGTTGCCGTTCCGATTCCGCCAGCAAACCCTTTTCGCTTAACATATGTTGCCGTTCGCGCTCTGCTTGCTCAATGAGGTGATGGGCATCTTCAGTGGCATCCGCTAGAATACGCTCACGCTCAAGCAAGGTGCGTTTGGCAATTTTAACTTCTTCGGGTACAGTAATACGCATTTGGTCAATCAAATCATAGCATTCCTGCTCATCAATCATAATCTTGTTGCCGGTGAGCGGAACTCTTTTGCCATTGCGTATTAGGGCTTCAAGCCTGTCAATTAAATAATCAATGTCCATGCTTGGTGTTGTAAGAGGGATAAATAATTATTTTCCATTTATGCTAATTTGTACTATACATAATTGTACAATACTATGCAACAATTATGAACTCAAGTTAGCTTAATTGGCACTGTATTATAGGCTGTGTAAAGCTTTGTGGCTATGTGAGGCGGTACCATCTGAGATACATCTCCCCCAAGCCGTGCGATTTCCTTTACCATGCTGCTGGCAATATAGGAGAAATTCTGTGAAGTCATTAAATAGCAAATCTCGATGTGAGGCGCAAGATTGCGATAATTCTGGGTTAACTGCAATTCATAATCGAAATCGCTAACAGTACGAAGCCCTCGAATAATAACCTGTGCGCCAATCTCGTGGGCGTAATGGGTAGTCAACATTTTGTAATGCTCCACCCGGATGTTAGGAACATCCTTTATAGCTTCGATAATCATAGCTTTTCGCTCTTCGGTAGAAAAGAGCAAATTTTTGACAGGTGCATCGTAAGGGGCAATTACTACTTCATCAAATATTTTTGCAGCGCGTGTTGCAATATCAATATGACCATAAGTTATTGGGTCAAAACTTGCGGGATAGAGCGCCAGTACCACAGAATTAATTCCTCCTAGTCGTTGTCAGGTGCGGTTAAAAGTTCAGTTGGTGGCTCTCCCTCCATATAAATAGAGAAAGCAGAATCGCCATGTTGGCGAAACCGGATACGCTTTAGAGTTGCAGAGGACGTATCAGGTTTTTCAGTGTCCGCGCCCCCTCCTTCGTAGCTGTCAGCCAGCGTTACGCGAGGCGAATGCCCTATTATTACCAGACCTCCCGGTTTTAGCAAACCACTTCTAGCTACATGTTGAATGGTTTCAGGAATTTTTGGGTCGGCATAAGGCGGGTCAAGAAAAATTATATCATATTTGTTATCTTCTACATCTAATATATCTATTTGCTCTGCTACCGAGTTTTGATTCTCCTCAATTTCGAGTTCCAGCGTCAAACGTGCATCCCGCCAACTACCACCCTTACGGCGATGCAACCCTCCGGTGGCGCGTTGCTTTCTTTGGCTGCTTTCACTAGAGGGTGGCGCATTTAAAAAGCTGGTTACACTGCGATTGTTAACCCGCGCTAATTGCTCAAAGTCGGTATGTTCAAGGTTATCTGAAATGATTCGGCAAGTGCCAGCGTTAACTTCTACAAAATCCGCCCACTCTGCCCCTCTTGATAGAGCCTCTATCCCGATAGAGCCTGTACCTGCGTACAAGTCGAGAACTCTGCCCCAATCCCGCTCAAGCTGTGACAGAATATTAGAAAGCATTGAATATACTGCGCCCTTGACCTTATCAGCCATAGGGCGTGTACTCATACTTTTCGGACCTTTAAGGGTATGCCCTTTGGCTATACCTGAAATGACGCGCATTATTTATCCATTCTCCAATAGTTAGCCGATTTTATCCCAGCTTAGTTTTGCTACACTGCTGCTATCTCCATTGAAATATTCCAGCACAATTGTAACAGGTCCAGACAGCGAAAAATCAAAGCTATAGGTTTGAAGGCTGCTAGGTCTCCAGTATTCATTGGGATTATCTCCGCTTGCAGCTACCCCGTTCAAGAATAGGCGGAACCCGTCATCAATCGTAGCGGTAAAGCGGTAATTGCCAGAGTCAAAATCAACGGTTTTTGTCCAACGCGCCGAAAAGTTAGTTGGGAAGATGCCGAGTTTCCCGCCTTCAAGCCCACTTGTTCCAAAGTCATAATTCAAATCCGGTTCATCACGGATAAAGCTAGGCGAACCTAACAATCCCGGATTATTGAAATATTCTGCTTTCCAACCGTTGAACTGGTCAGCCCAAGCATAGGCATCATTCGGTTGCGCTTTGCTCGTATCCCATACTATATAACCTGCTTCAAAATTGACCTGACGAAGCCCCTCAAGATTGGTGAATTCATCACTCATTACCGAACCAAGGGGTCCATTGCTACCGTTATAAGCATCTCGATATTTTGACAAGAATTGTCCCTCAATGACAAATGCCGGTTGCAGCACAGGTATAGGTGAAGCATTTGGCTGGTCGTTTCGGTCATCGAGACTGATAAGGGCTTGTCCAAAAGAGCCTCCGTTAAATTCCTGTACCCAGCGCGAGTTATCGGGGGGCGCTACTTGTGACGCAGCATTCTGTCCTGTGCCAAGCGCGGAAATACCGCCATTTCGTTTGAAAGCTGCTACGAAACGCGCTTTCTGCTCTTGCGTTGTGCCATCTCCCACAATCGCCGGCACACCATCCTGTATGGCGGGCTGTTGCGGTTGCGTTATAGGTGGTGGAGAAACTGCCGGAGGCTGCGGTTGCGTTACAGGCGGTGGAGAAACTACCGGAGACTGAGGTATAGGATTATCAACCAGCAGCATCCAAGGGCAGAACCCAAACTCCCACCAAGCGTAAATGTCGTCAGACCCGCCTTTCTTGCGCCAGTAAGGGTCATTGCAAATGAACTTGCCCTCATTGGTCAGACCCTTCACCAGAATAACATGTCCGAAGCCATGCACATTAGTACCAAGCACTACCGGCTTTCCATTACGTAGTTGCTGCTTTACCAAATCCTGATTAGGAGTAACTGAACGTGCGCCAAGCCCATGTTTGCTCACGAAATCCGCTGCCAACCCGCCATAAGCATCCCCGCCATTTGTACATGCGCCATAAGCTCCCGCCACCCAATGCCCTTTGGGGTCGGGTTGGGTTCGATTTATGCTTATGCTTCGCCTATTTGTATAAGCGTTGCTTATATACCAGCCGTAAGGACTTAAACCCCACTCGTAGTTTTCATTGCGTTGGTCGAGCAACCCATAGGCTGCTAACAACATGGTGGAAGAAGTAGGTCCACACGCCCAATTGCCGTCAAAATTTGGAGCGGTATCATGTAACTGATGAATATATGGCACACTCAGCAAAACATCAACATTGCCCCCAGCTGAGAAAGCGCTGACCCCTCCACCAATACTATCCGCTGCTATGCTGGTTACTTGTAATGAAGAATTCCAATCAATTACGGTACGGCGAGAGCCATCGCAGCCAATGAATTCAACGCCACTGCTCACTTGCGCGAAAACTCCCGAATTATCGCTCGCCCAGCAAACCACATCGAAATAGTTTACATCTGCTTGTACCGATAAAATCATCGTAGGTTGTTCAGAACCATCGGTTTTGACCGTCCACACTGTACTTCCAGCGACTTGTCCCTGTGCATCGAAAGTACGGCTGCTAAAGGCTAATAGGCTATTGTCGGGACTGGCGTTTATATCGGTTACGGCAAACTCAAGATTAACGGTATATATTTCTGCGCCGCTATTTGCATCTACTGCTCTTATGGGAGTGGCATGGTTAGATTGGAGATAAGGAGAAGGGCTAAGGCTGTAAATCAGCGCGTCTTTATCGCCTATTTTGCATAATATAAGGTTATAGGCATTATGATTAACCCCATCAAGTACATCGCTCAACAAAAACTCGTGTTCTTTAAACCCCTCAAGCGTTATTTCGGCATAAGTAGCCGCCGCTCCAACCCCGTAGCCTCTGCTGCTGATATATAGCTTTTTGCCATCAGAAGAAAACCCCGTGATACTTTCAGCATCATCCCCGTATATTTTAGTGGGCTGGCTCCCATCGAGCGGAATCAACCATATTTCGGATACAGGCTGACCGTAGGGGTCGGCGGTAGGAGTAGATTTTATCACTGCCAGTTGCGCCCCATCAGGACTCCAAACCGGGTAGCTGTAGCGTTCAGACCCGAAAGTCTGGAAAATGGCAGTTGCTTTCAGCGAAGCTAAATCGGCTAATTTTAGAATCGGGCTACCAAGCGCCCCATCTGACATCAGATAAACCAGCTTGGCTCCATCCGGTGAAAGTACCGAATCTACATTTACACTGGTAGGTAGCAAACCCAAATCCGAAGGGTCAACCGTTATTGCATGGAATACATTTATACCATTTACTATATATATACCGGGTAAGCCCCCGGTTGTAGCTACAAATGAACCACTAGCCGGTAAAGCAACGGAGGTTAGTGTATCAGACATTGGAGACTCCTTTATCTGGTAAACATTTGAGGGTAAATTATTAATACACTGAGGAACATTAGCAAAATTAGGACACACCAGAAACCTAGGATTAGGTTTCCGCTCATAATTATTATCCGCCGCGAAACTACTAGATTCTCCGAGTCATTTAGTTTAAAAACCCAGTTTCTAAGCATATTGTTGGTTTTATCTAGGAAATGCAGCCCTGTTCTGGTTGAGAAGAAAAGAAGGCACAGCAAGAAAGAGCCTAAACCTAAAATGCCGGGAAAGGAATGGTTCGACCAAGCCGCCAATATAGCCAACCCTGCATAGAAAAATACAATAGAGTTTTGCTTGATGAAATTATAAAAGAAAAAGGGAAGCAGTTTAGCATATACCACTCTTGGAATTTCTTCACCGTTGGATAAGGCGCGTTGAATTGAGCGTTCGCGTGCCTCCAACAGTTTGTGATGCACCGCAGAGGCTTCCTCTTTCAATTTTAAGGTAAGATTGGGGATTTCACCATGTTCAAAACTGATGGTTAGATAGCTAAAGGCTTTGCCCTGTTCAAATTCAACCGCTAGTATGTGGCACAAATCGAAACTTTTATAGCTGATTTTAGTGGTTTGTACCAGCATACGTTCATCGGTAAGATAGTAATGGGGAAATTGGCGGTTTGCACCTCGATAATCTTGCCCCTTCCAGAGCAAAACTTCGCCCGGCAACAGAATAGCTGTTTCTACTGAGAGGGACATAGGCGCAAACCTATTTCTTTTCAATGGATTGTATGGCTAGTTTGGCAAGCATGCTAAAGATTTGATCGACATTTTCACCGTTACGCGCTGAAGCGGTCAGATGTGGGGCGTGCGCGTAATTGGCAAATATTTCTGCCCATTTCTCTGGGAAGCGGAAACCTAAATCTATTTTGTTACCTACTACCATAATTCCGGCGTTTGGGATGGTAGAGCGGCACATATTATTCCAGACTGCCAGTTGTTGTAGTGTTTTCTCACGGGTTACATCATATACCAGCATACAGCCGACTGCGCCCCGATAAAATTCGGTGCGTTCAAAATATTCGCCTGCAATATCCCATAGTTCCAACTTTACAGGGCGACTACCAGCCATCGCTATATGCGTAGTGACATTTAAGCCAAGGCTGTGGCTATACTGCCCGCTGAACTTTCCCATGGTGTATTGCTCTACAAGGCTAGTTTTGCCTACAGTCTTTTCACCCGCTACTATCACCTTGATGCTTTGCAGCATTGCGCTTGGCTCTCTTTCAATTTTCCGGCAAAACCCACCGTGATGCTCTCTCTATACTTAAATGTTACTACTGTGTTTATCGGATTATACTCTAACCCTGCACTAGCTACAATAGTATAGTCTTTAATGTTTAAGGCTTTTTATTGCTTCCCAAACTTGAGAAACTGTAACCTTCTCGATTCCACCCTGTGCAGCGGTAATTGTCTCATATTCGTGCAAAGGTAAATTGTTTTTCCAATCGAGATTGGACGGATAAACTGCTTTTCCTGTATCGGTATAAGGACCATAGGCTACCGGATTGCTCGGTCCGAAAATTGCGATTACTTTTGTGCCACACGCTGCTGCCAAGTGCATCAAACCGGTGTCATTTCCAATAAATAAAGTGGCTTTTTCAAATAATGCGCCGCTTTCATCTAGGTTAAACATACCCACCGCATTAATTACAGATTCCTGTAAACCTTCGGGAATTGCGTACAATAGACGCTCAGCTAATTCGCCATCACCCTGTTGTAACGCTCCAATTATTATAACAGTATAACCTTTTGTTATTAGCTTTGCGGCGATTTGGGCAAAATTCTCCGGTTTCCAGCGTTTGGATTTTACCAATGTATCAGGGTTGTTGCCGCCTCCCGGATGAATTACCGCCACCGCACCTTTGCTATTCTGAAAAGCGGATAGGGCTTCCAGAAACCCTGCCACCTTGCTTTTTGCTTTATCCGATGGGTAAAACTCCATTTTTGCTGGCGTTGGGTCAAGTCCGGCGGCTCTCAGTACATCCTTATAAATTTCAGCTTCGTGCTTTATTATAGAGTTGCGTTCAAGCCGAGAACGGATGTTTAGCGCAAAACCTCGTCCTCGGCTATCAATCCCTACTCGCAGTTTTGCGCCTGCCAACCACGGTAATAAAGTCAGTAAGGGTGAGCGATCTAGGGCTATTATTGCCTGATAACGCTGCTGCCGCATCTTGCGGATAAATACCAGATATTGCTTTAGCGTAAAAGCAGAGCCGCTAACGCCTGTATCCAATATTCCATCTAGGCGCGGGCTGCCTTCCACTATTGGTTTAGCCCACGCGCTTACCGCATATTCCAAATGTGCATGCGGCAAAGCCTCTCGGAGAGCAGCAATAACCGGCGTAGTAAGAATTACATCTCCCAAACAACATGGCTTAAGGATTAGTACCCGCGCTCCGGTAGGCAAATCTTTCAAGTCTGCGCTAGACCGCTCAAATAGCCTGAACAATACTGCCAAAGCCCGGCAAACCAATGAGATTAGCTTTTCGCGAATCATGGCAAAGCGATTACGCCGGAAAGTCCCGGTTTTATTCATGGTTTTTTATGCTTGACCGGGGAGTGGTCCTAGGGCAAAGGTCATTTCCCCACGTGCGGCTATCTCGCCATCCACAGTAGCAATTCCTTGCGCTTTACCAACGGGTCCACGCACTTGTATCATTTCTGCCTCAAGTCGCAAAATATCGCCGGGGCGCACCTGTCGTTTAAAGCGTACTCCATCCATGCCGCCGAAAAAGGCGATTCGCCCTTTATTCTGCTCCATACCGAGTAACGCCACCGCGCCTACTTGCGCCAATGCTTCAACGATTAACACACCGGGCATTACCGGGTAATCGGGGAAGTGTCCTTGAAAAAACCACTCGTTATAACTCACGCTTTTAATGCCTACTGCGCGTTTACCCCATTCAACTTCTATTATCTTGTCAATAAGTAGGAAAGGAAAACGATGCGGAATAATCTTCTGGATTTCGGGGATTGTCAATTCCATTGGTAGGGTAATCTCCTTTTTGAAAAGCTTTTGCCAATTTCACTATTTTAGCTATAATCAAGCATATGAGCAAACTGGAATTTGAAAAATATGTAAAACTAGCTATCCGTAAGCTGCCGCCCCGTTTCAGAAAAGCAATGGCAAGCGGTAATCTGATTATTGTAGTACAACAACGCCCCACTCGTGAGCAACTATTCAAATTAAAGCTCAATCCGGCGGAAGAAAGCCTATTCGGTTTATATGAAGGGGTCTCGTTACCAAATCGCACACAGGGCTATAACATGGCATTACCGGACAAAATAACTATCTTTCAAGAATCGTTGGAAACGGCTTATCCAAACCCTTTAAGTCTGAAAGAACAGGTGCGCCGGACAGTTTTTCACGAAGTCGCCCACTTCTTTGGTATAAGCGATGAAGAATTGGATGCGATGGGCTGGGGATAAAAAAAGAGGCGCAATTGCTGCGCCCTTTGATTTTTGTTAAGCTATTTTTGCGCTTACTGCCCGTAGCTTTGGGTATAACCCTGTACACCATCGAAATTATATAGGCTTTCAATTTCGACAAAATCTAGTCCTGCCGCTGCGAATTTGCCGAGCAATTCTACCAAGTCGGCATGAGTCACCTTATGCCCATTGCTGGTTTGGAAGCGACAACGCCAATGGTCAGTGTTAAAGGTTTCCGCCATACCTTCGGGCCACACCTTCACCCCTCGATTGGTAATAATTTTCAGTTCCAGCCCACTAACGGTAATATTTGTCAGCTTTTCAGCCAATTCATTAGCATTTGTACCTGTCCAATCCAGAAACACATCTACGCCCACTAGCACCTTGACAGCACGCACCGATTCGATTAGGTGCATTTCATGAGAAGCTACCCCGCCCTCATCGCTGGCTTTGTAAGTTACCGTTTTGAGAGTTTCTGGATTCTGCCCTAGACGTGCAACAACCGCTTGCGCGAATTCTTTAGTGCCGACTTTTTGCTTACTTATGCCTTCAGCGTAGATGTCATAAGTATGAATACCGTCTTCGATGGTACGTAACCAAGCGTTGTGGACGCGCTCAGCCACCTTTGACTGCCCAATATGAACCAGCATCATCACCGCCCCTAGCAACAAACCGGAGGGATTCGCCATATTCTGACCAGCGCGGCGCGGTGCAGAACCGTGAATGGCTTCAAACATGGCGGCATGTTGCCCGATGTTAGAAGAACCTGCCAAACCTACCGAACCCGCGATTTGAGCCGCGACATCGGATAGTATATCGCCATACAGATTGGGCAATACAATCACGTCAAAGGCTTCCGGCGTATCTGCCATTTTGGCTGCGCCAATATCCACAATCCAACTTTCGTTTTCAATATCTGGATATTCTTTGGCAACCTCATCAAATACTTTGTGGAATAACCCATCGGTCATCTTCATAATATTATCTTTAATGAAGCAAGTAACCTTTTTGCGATTATACAACTGGGCATATTCAAAGGCGTATCGAATGATTTTTTCGCTACCGGGGCGGCTGATGAGCTTGAGGGATTGCACCATTTGTTCAGTTTGGCGATGCTCAATTCCGGTGTAGAGGTCTTCTTCGTTCTCCCGAACAATCACAATATCCATGCCGGGATGTTTGGTATCCACAAAGGGGTGATACGCCACGCAAGGGCGCACATTAGCATAAAGACCAAGCGCGTTACGAACCGTCACATTGAGGCTTTTATAGCCGCCACCCTGCGGCGTGGTGATGGGAGCTTTCAGGAAAACTTTGGTGCGGCGGATTGATTCCCACGCTTCCGCTTCTATACCGGCATTGTTGCCGCTCAAATAAACCTGCTCACCCACAGCCACTTTCTCAATTTCGATTTCTGCGCCCGCTTCGAGGATAATTTGAAGGGTAGCATCCATGATTTCGGGTCCAATCCCGTCACCATGCGCTACAGATATGGGAGTTTTAGACATTAGAACCTTCTCTCCTGCTCCTAGTAAAAATGAGGTGTTTACAATTTTAATATAACACGCACTGTTTCTTCACACAAATTGAGCTTGACAATGATGTTAATAGGTTGACAGCAAATCTTTCCATTTGGTTGCCGCTACGCTATTCTTACCGGTGCGGTCAGTATCGGCATGCGCCAGTGTAATTTCGTAGCTGACCCCATCCATTGTGGTAATAGTTAAAGTATCCTCGCTTTGCTTGACCGTGCGAATGTTCTTACGGGGTAGTACCAACAGACTTTTCCCGATTCTGATAGCAGGGTTTGGTCTTTTTTCTTTACCGTAGGTTATAAGATAAAGGGGAGTTAGCAGCATTAATCCAGCTTCGGGCGAAAATTCATGGGTTTCGCTGAGTAGGCGCAGACGCACCGGCTCAGGTCCTTGCACTGGCTTTTCAATAGAATTACGAGCTAATAACCGTTCAAATTCGGTTCTATCCTCTTTACGGAGCATGGAGGCATGCACAAGTATTGTCTCAAATTTCGATAAGATGCGGATTCCATTAGCGCCCGCCGGGTCTAGCTTGAAGCCAGCTTTGCCATAACTGAGTTGCTCGTAATCGTAACAGACAGCTTTTGTCTGGGACAGGTCGAACTCAGCCATTTTTTTTGCACCGTTTTTTGCATACAGACTATTATTTTCATGTACAAGAGTTGTACCTGCCACCACTATGCTGATATACAGAGCGGTCATTAAGCCGATGACGCTCAAACCGACCAACAAAAGACCCAACAGCGCAAGTAGCGTGAAAGTTATCGGTGTGGTACTAATGAGCAATGCGCCTAATCCTAGCAAGGCTATGCCGAAAAGAATTAAGAAAAGAGCATTGAAAATTAGCTTTACATAACGGTTAGGTACAAAGCGGAAATTAAATGCCAAGGTCGGTTTCTCCTAAATTTATTCGTCAGTTGGGGAATCCCATAGGGTAGATTGGCGGGTTGCAGTTGGGGTAGTATCGGAATCTATTAAACCAAGTCTTTCCCTAGCGCGTGCCGTAGGCTTACGCTTCAGGTGGTCATACGCGCTCTGGGTAACGATGCGCCCACGCGGGGTACGCACAATGAAGCCGAGTTGCAGCAAATAGGGTTCGTACACATCCATTATAGCATCGGTTTCTTCACTGGTAGCGGCAGCAAGCGTTTCTATACCTACGGGTCCCCCATCGAATTTATCAATCAATGCCGTTAGGATGCGCCTGTCTCCATCGTCCAGCCCTAAGTCATCAACGTCCAGCATATTGAGCGCGTCTTGCGCCACTTTGCGCGTAATATGCCCTTCCGCGCGAACTTGCGCGTAATCCCGCACACGTTTTAGCAAACGGTTAGCCACACGGGGAGTACCTCTCGAACGGCGGGCAATTTCGGCTGCGCCTTCCGCATCCATCGGAATCCGTAATATCACGGCGCTGCGTTGGATTATCAATTCCATTGCTGCTTGCTCGTAAAAAT
Source organism: Candidatus Chlorohelix sp. (assembly GCF_037138995.1). Lineage (NCBI taxonomy): Bacteria > Bacillati > Chloroflexota > Chloroflexia > Candidatus Chloroheliales > Candidatus Chloroheliaceae > Candidatus Chlorohelix > Candidatus Chlorohelix sp. Next base: position 49,724 of record NZ_JBAXHI010000022.1, read on the forward strand.
CAAGTCGGTAAACCGCCCCAAAACGGTCACGCAAGGGCGAGGTCAATAGCGCAAGGCGGGTGGTCGCGCCGATTATGGTAAAACGCGGCAATCTAAGATGGATAGTCTGTGCGCTGGGTCCCTTCCCGGTAACAAGGTCAACCGCGAAATCTTCCATTGCCGGGTATAGCACCTCTTCAATGGTACGGTTCAAGCGGTGAATTTCGTCAATAAACAGGATGTCCTCACGCTTAAGGTTGGTTAGTATCGCCACCAAATCTCCGGCGCGTTCGATGGCGGGTCCGCTGGTGATTCGAATATTTACGCCCATTTCAGCAGCAAGAATATTACTCAGCGTAGTTTTACCAAGACCGGGAGGCCCATAAAATAAAACGTGGTCAAGCGGTTCTTTCCGAGCTTTGGCAGCCTCAATCAATATTTGTAGGCTACCCTTAATTTTATCTTGCCCTATATATTCGGCAATAGTGCGAGGGCGCAAAGTAGCTTCAAAGGCACGCTCTTCCGGGCGTTTCTTAGCAGAAATTGGTCTTTCGTTGGTTTCGGAATCTGGCATTGGGAAAATTTTATATCTTGTTATATAATTTTTTTTGTAACTACTCAGCCTGTACGAAAAGGGGTGCAGGGGAAACTCCCCGCTGAGGTAAATAGGGGTGTCCCCTATACACCTTCCCTCCCTTTTCCCCCTTCAAGGGGTTAGTGGGTGAATAGTTACTTTTTTTAGTATAATGCTATAATTATAGCGCGTTTGTTCATATTTGTCTCGCAGAAATATATAGGAATGACTGATAAACACTTTCAGACAATTTCAAATCGCTTGAGCAAAAGCTATCAGCTTCTAGCTGAAGTAGAACACCGCTTGAAAAACCCGCAAGATGAACCATCCCAACGGGCAAGTTTGCTCAAAAGCAAACAAAAAATAGAAGAGCGTATTTCTGAATTAGAAATCACCTTGCTATGCCCCCTCAAACCTATGATGCCCGATAAAGCATTTCATTCACCCTCCTTTGAAACCCTAATCACCTACCTAGAAGATTCTGACTCGGCGCTACGTTTCTGGGCTTTAGGCGAATTAGTCGTATCTAACCAACAACAGGCTTATCCCTACCTACTCAAATCCTTGAAAGACCCTGACCCTGAAATTAGAGTTACGGCGGTTGAGGCGCTTGCCCATTTTGGACGCTATGCCGTAAAACCCTTGCTGGCATTATTTTCAGATCGCGATTATCGGGTGAGAAATAACGTAGTAACCGCGTTGGCTTGCATTGGACCTACTATTTTGCCCTATCTTATTAATATACTCAAGGATGAAATGGTGGAACGGCATGTGCTAGTAGTTGCTACATTGCGCGAAATCGGTCCTGTTATTTTACCGCAATTGCATGAAATGTTACGCTGGCCCTATTCTAACCTAGTCTATTCGATTGTTACCGTAATTGGAGATTTGGGTAATGACGAAAGCCTGAGCTTGCTTCAACCATTGGCGGATGGGCAGTGGCAGCCTACCAGTTGGGGAGCTTCTATTAGCGAAGCCGCTCGAAATGCAATTCGCAAAATCCGCCGAAGAAAAACCATGCTTGAATCCGGTAAGAATCCCGCTAGGGATGAGGATTTCTAGCATGTATCAAGCCAACTCAGGCAAAGTGCAGGTTGGGGCATTAAAGCTCGCGTATGAGCAAGTTACTCCGGCAGAAACGCAGGGCAATCTTTTGTTGCTCACCGGGCTTGGCGCAACCAAAGCCGCTTGGTATGGGCATCTTACCGCCTTCGGGCGACAATACAGAACCGTTGCTATGGATTATCGGGATGCGGGCGGCAGTGATAATTCATTGGAATCTTACACTACGCGGGAGCAAGCGCACGATGCCGCAGCGGTTATTAATGCGCTAAATCTCGCCCCTTCCCATGTTATCGGGGTTTCGATGGGCGGCTATGTGGCAATGGAACTGGCTTTAAGCTATCCTGAACTGGTAAGCAGCCTAGTGTTAGTATGTACCAGTGATGGCGCACCCTCTAATTTACCGCCTACCTCACAAGGGCTTGCCGCGTTGGAATGGTATCCCGGAGAAGATGGCGCAGCTTTTCTCCGGCGCAGTTACCCTTTAATCGTTGCACCCGGCTATTTCGATAAATACCCCGAAAGATTGCAAAAACTAATAGAAGGCATGGCAAAAAATATAATGCCGTTTGAGAATTACCGACGGCAAAAAGCCACGATTCTGAGTCGCAACCTATATCCGCGAGTGTGCCAACTGGACAAGCCCACGCTCATTTTACATGGAGAGGATGACCCGGTTTCTCCGCTGGAAAACGCGGTTCAATTGGCGCAGCACATCCCCCACGCAAAGCTAATCACCTACCCTGACTGCGGTCATCTGATAACTATGGAGAAAAGCCGCGAATTTACCTCAGATGTTTTGGCTTTTTTAAAGCAAAACTAACACAGGGCATATCAAAACCCCTCTTACCCGCTTAACTTTAACGCCAACCCTTCAGATTTCTATCCAATTATTGTGGAAATAATACTTTCTTTGCAATTGGATAATACCTTTTTACAAATTACCAAATCTTTTGAAATATCTATTAGTTAAAATGGAAGTGTAAAGAAATGCAAGCAGTATGCGCGAACGAGGTTTAAGCAATCTAAAATGAAAGACAATTATTATGAATTATAATAACGAAATTCCAGCGCGGGAGGGGAACGAAAGCTTCTCGCCTTATCCTGAAAAATATAACAATAACGAAATAGCACAACCAGCCGCTGAGATGGGCAATACAAGTCAGGCTTATTATGGCTACACTCAGCAAACTGCAAATTGGTATAATCCTATACCACAGAATCAGCCCGTCCCAAAACCGCGCAAGACCGGAAAAGCCCTACGGCTAATCATGATGCCTGCGCTGTTCTTGCTGGCATTGTTAATGGGTATGGCAGCTTCAAACATATTCCTGAACGTAAATAATAGCTCTAAACCCTCCGGTTCAGTAGCTATCGTAAACAATACTAACACCAACCCGGCAAAAGTAGTTCCGGCAAGCCTTTCCACTACTGCGGCAGGACAATTAACCGTCACCCAAATCTCAGAAAAAAATCGTCCGGCGGTGGTACAGATTACTACTATGCAAAATGCGACTACCTCCACCCGGAGTAATCCATTCAGCGGAAACTCAAGCACAACCCCTACCCAAACCGGAGTTGGCTCTGGCGTTATCTATGATGCCGCTGGCTATATTCTTACCAACTACCATGTGGTAAACGGGGCGGATTCGCTTATCATATCGCTACCGGACGGGCGTTCCTTTGATGGTACAGTGGTAGGAAAAGATATGCAAACCGACCTCGCCGTAGTTAAGATTGACCCTGCCGGCGCAAGTTTACCAGTGGCGGAACTTGGCGACTCATCACAGCTTAAAGTCGGCGATGGAGTAGTAGCAATCGGTAATGCGTTGGCGTTGCCCGGGGGACCTACCGTCACTGCCGGAGTAGTTAGCGCACTTGACCGTAGCGTAACTGAACCAAGTACATCCGGTAGTAGTAGCAGTCGTGGTACTACTTCCAGTGGTCCCCAACTTTATGACTTAATTCAAACCGATGCCGCTATCAATCCCGGCAATAGCGGTGGCGCATTGCTGGATATGCAAGGCAAAGTAATCGGAATTAATACGCTGGTAGCAGGACAGGCAGAAACGGGCTATCAGGCAGAGGGAATCGGCTTTGCTATCTCTATCAATCAAGCTAAGCTGATAATTGATCAACTGGTAGCGAATGGCAAGGTAGAGCATGCCTTCTTAGGTATCTCCTTCCAACCCCTAACCCCGGCGCAAGCTAAAAAGCTTAGCCTTGCTACCGGTCAGGGTGGGTCGGTTGTGATACAGGTACAGAGCGGTTCACCAGCAGCTCAAGCGGGAATCAACAATGGTGACGTAATCATCTCGATTGACGGGCAAAAAATAATCGGCGAATCAGCTTTGGGCGAAATCATCAGCCAACACAAGCCCGGAGACAAAGTTAAGCTCGAAATCATTGGCAGTAACTCCCAGTCACGGACTGTAGAAGTGACTCTCGGATTGCGAAATTCAGCCTAACTTCTTAACCTTCTTTTCTCTCTTCTAAAGACCGGTATCTCTAGAAAATATCTAGGGCGACCGGTCTTTCTTGATGGGCAGTAAAGCTACTTTCCAAAAGCCACAAGCAGTTCGTCATAATCTTGCAAAACCGCCTCGCATAATTTATAGAGATGGGCAGGGTCGGTATGAGAAACCAGATTCCGGTATCAAGCTGATAAATTACTGCGATGGATTTGTTGAGACAGTGGTCTAGGTTGTGTCTTCTCTCAAAAAAGCTAGGGAAAAAGAGGGGATACGAAAATAGGCTAAAATGCCAAGGGCTGTTTCAGAGGGGCTGTTCTAATCTTGGTCTCAGAAGTAGGGTTCACTTCAGGTGGTGATAGCCTGCCGACTGATGCGATTATTTTCACTCTACGTTTTTCTCAAAAAAAGCCCCCTCCTCAATTGAGAAGGGGGTTACTGTTATCAGATATTACGGTTTTTTGGTGTTCGGCGTGGGAACCGGAGTTGTGGCAGGAGTTGTAGGCTGCGTATTTACCGGAGGAGTAGTGCCACCTGCACCCGGAGTTTGCTGCGGGCTTGCCGTTGGCGTGGGGGTAGGCAAGATGGGTTTGCCATCAGGGCCTTTAACTGGTTTACCATCGGGACCGGCATAGGCAGAACCTAGTTTGTAGATATTAGGCCACGCGCTAAAGGTAGTAGGGAACTTGTCTTCTTTTACCACTGTTCCATTTACCTTGATAACACGGGTTATTTGGGTGGTAAGACCACGCCGAGCGCTATCTACTTGTTTCCTCTGCAATGGGTCAAGCGATTTGTCAATTTCGTAGCGATCCGGTGGAGGGTTGGTTACGTTAGCAATACCGCTCGAAACTAGATTGACGGTTTGTCCGGGGACTTTGGTACCGATAAGCCTCACATAAAGTTTGCCCTCTATTATTTGGGCATCGAGATACATCCAATTGTCGGTATTGTTTTCAAACTTCATATCCACGCCCGGTTGATAAACCGCTGCATCGAATCCGACAGGCTCTCCTAATTCTTCGTACCAACTAACCCGGTAGATATGGGCGTTGCGTTCAACAATCGGCAATCCCGCATAGAAAGCGGCGCGGAAGGTAGTAGTTGAAACTTGGCAAATACCCCCCCCCACATCGGGAGTAGTTTGGTCAGCAATAATCGCGTAGCCTTTTACATATCCTCGCGCTGAGCTAATTTCTCCTACGGCATCCAGAAAACTGAATATACTATGAGGACGGATGAGTTTTCCGGTAAGGTAGCTTGCACCAACTTTTATATTGGTGGCGCGTTCAATCGCTGAACCTGCCCATTGGGAAACGCCTTCACCGATTACCTCTTTTAAGCCGAGCTTGTCCAGATTACTGGTATCTAGTTCAGGTTGTTTTACATCGACCGTTAGGGTAACGGTTCTATTATCCGGGGTTGGGTCGGAAATTTGCTTGACAATATCATCGGTTGAACGATCCACAATTAAAGTTTGACCATCCAAACTGGGAGTTTTAATTGATATTGCATTATTTGCCCATGTAATAGTGCCGTTTTTGGGTTGTTGGGTAATAAGGGGAGTTAAATCGGTGACAAATTTTTCTACCCAAGTGCGATCTACCGTGTATCTAAAGTGCTTTGGGTCAGCTGCGCTAACGGTGCGCTGCACTTTTATGATATTCATCAACTGCGCCTGCTCAATATTCCAAGATTTATCTTTGAAGGAAACTTTTACGGGCGTGCCTACCATTGCAGTGAGCTTATCTTTGAAATCGCTAAATTCCTGCGTGCTGATAACGGTAGGGATGTCGCCGACCTGTAAAAGGTTCTGGGTGGAAGGCTTCAATGATAACAGACTATCTTTGATGGCAGTAAAGGTTTTATCATAAAGTACGTTAAATCCAATTTTGCCTTCTGTTGCTACTACCTTACCATCTTTGATTTCTATAATTGGTTCTATCGGGTCACGCCTAATACGGTCGCTGATGTCGCTTAAAAAGCCATTGAGCTTGGTTTCATTTACCATAACTTCAACTGGCACATTTTTGGTCTCAGGATTTAGAGCTTTAGCCAACCGCAAATCCTTAAAGAAATCGCCGCTTTTTGAAGCATCAAAAGCTTTATCCAGACTGGCTTCGTAATTTATAGTTACGCCCAATTGCTCAAGGGTGGGTTGCCATTTTTTATCCTGAAACTCCAGTATAACGGGACGATCATTGAAATCTTGCATTTGATTTATAATGGCGTTACGTGCTTCATTGCGAGTCATTTCGCCTACATAAATTCCACTTATACTAACGCCGGGGTCAATTTTGTTTTGGTACTGCATATCCATTACAGCATTGGCAACGCCCAAACTGGCTAGTAAGACAAGAACAAATACCCCAGCTAGTATCCCAATAAATCTACCGCCTAGGCTTTTTTGTTTGGGTCTTATAGGGGGATGCTCTCGTTGTTCATTTAGGGTGGAGAATTTATTAGTTTCCATTAATTAAATCAAACCTCTTTATTTAATAAAGACCGACACATTGTGGTTTTTTATTAAAATAATAATATATGCAGTTTATGACTATTGAGTTATCCTATTATAACTTAAAATCCCATATGAAGCCAATTGCTACATTTCTTTGGAAATCATACTATTTAATGACAATAAATAGTATAGATATTAACTATTCTAATCGGAATTTCACTCGCCCGATTCCCACTACATCTCCGGTACGCAACGCTCGCGGTTGTTCAAGGTGCTCTCCATTGAGAAATGTGCCGTTGGTACTGGAAATATCACTAAGCCACCATTGCCCATCCCGCCTAGCTATCAGCGAATGTTCAGTGGATACATAATCGTCATTTAGTATGATTGCATTATCTTGCCGCCGTCCAATTGGCATTACCGGGCGCAAATCGAATACCATACCAGATTTTACAGTTGTAGCATTACCCGTTTCAATTACAACTAGCCTTCCCGAATTAGAGAGGGCAGGCGAAGAATGTTGTTCAGGGATAGGGGTAGCATCAAGTTCGCGGGCAACCAAACGGGCGCGTTTAGTGGAGGCGTTAAATTCGCGAATAATAACTCGTACAATCAGGAAAAGAAAGAAATACAATACAAATATCAGGAGAACCCTTAAAATTAGGATAAAGATGTCAAAGACGGATATATCCATCTACTTCTTACCCTATCCCGAAGATTAGCTCTAAACCGCCTAGCGAAACTTTATCGCCGGGGGTTAGCACAATTTGGGTTATAGGAAGCCCATTGAGGCTGGTACCATTGGCGCTATTCAAGTCGGTTAACAAAAATTGCCCGTATTTGAACTCTATTCGCGCATGATGGCGCGAGATTCGCGGGTCATTTTCAAGGATTATATCGTTATCCAGACCTCTCCCGATGGTAACATCACGATTGAAAGCGAAGGATTGGGCGGGGTTATTGACACGGTAGCTTTGCGCTGTCAAAGTTGCTTTAGGACGTTCAAAAGCAATGCTGCCAGCGGCATTTCGTTGTTCGGCGTTCAATGCCAATGCTCCGATATTCAGTACGGCAGTTCCTTCCAATAGCTGATTTTGATTTACTGGATTTACTGCTTTTGATTGCGGTTGGTTGGAATCTTTGGAATCTAATGTATAGGCTTTAATGAGGTAACGATTCTTTTTTACCTGTTCACTGCTGTTCAGCCAAACACGGGGCGAACCACCGCTAAAAATAAAGTGGCGCTGCTGACCGTAGCGTACTACATGCTCTGCCATATCTTTTTCAATCGAGGATTTATGAGGGGCAAACTGGTCAAAATCATATTGGCTGATATATACTTCATAGCGATTGGGAACATAGCTTTTGCCTAAAGCTACTTCTTTGACATCTTCCATTATTCGCTCAAGGTGCTTGGAAATATCGGCAGGATGCAATTTATTACGGAACAGGCGGTTGAAAGAGCCTTCGACCACCGTTTCCATCATTCCTTCAAGCTTTGAAATTACTCCCAATCGGGCAACTCCATTATTTAAATCTTCTAGTACATTGCCTAACTTGTGGAATTATACCATTAAGCAGGGCGAATGCCAATTAATTTAAGGGCATTACTTTGTAAAAGTAAGTAGCATTTTCGATAGAATTATTGTTATCAGGTATGATACATTGCAACGATAGATTTAGAAAGGATTAAAAGTGGCTGAAATAGGACTTGATAAGGCTGATAGGCTAACGCAAATTGCTTTAAATGCCCTTGATATTACTGGTATGGTAGAGTGCTTGCGTACCCTTATAAAGATACCAAGCGTGACGGGGTCTCCTGCCGAGAGCGATGCGCAAAAAGTTTATGCCCAGATGCTCAGCGAAAACGGTTTTAAGACCGACCTGTGGCAAATTGATTTACCCAGACTGCTCGCCGATTCCGCTTTTCCGGGTATGGAAGTTGAACGTGAGGAAGCATGGGGGGTGGTAGGTACTTGGGGCGTTGAGGGTGGTTCTGTATTGATACTTAACGGTCATATGGATGTAGTGCCTCCGGGAGATTTGGCACAATGGAAAATTAGTCAGCCTTTTGATGCGCGTATAGCAAATAATAGGGTGTACGGGCGCGGCGCATGTGACATGAAGAGCGGTTTGGCATGTAACCTTTTTGCAGTAAAGGCGATACAGGCTGCCGGAATAAAGCTTACCGGACAAGTAATGTTGCAAAGCGTGGTCGGAGAAGAGGATGGCGGTTTGGGAACATTTGCCACGTTACGCCGAGGCTATCGCGCCGATGCCGCAGTTATTACCGAACCAACCGATTTAGATATTATCCCTGCCTGTGCCGGCGCTTTGACCTTCCGGTTGCACCTGACTGGACTTTCCGCTCATGCCAGTATGCGTAAAGAAGGGGTGAGCGCAATTGAAAAGTTCTGGAAAATCTGGCAAGCACTTGAAGCACTCGAAACTCGTCGTAACACTACCGATAACTCTTTGATGCAGAAATATGAACTGCCTTACCCGCTTAGTATTGGAATCTTGAAAGCCGGGAATTGGTCTAGCAGTGTACCTAATGAATTGGTGGCGGAAGGGCGGTTAGGTGTTGCGCTTGGAGAAGCGCCTGAACAAGCGCGTCAGGAAATGGAAGAAGCGTTAGCAGAAGTGTGTAGTTCTGATGCTTGGCTTAGTCAGCATCCGGTACAGGTAGAGTGGTTCGGCGGTCAGTTTGCCAGTGGTCAAACCGCGCCAGAGCATCCAATCGTTAAGCTTGTTAGCAAAGCCCATAGCGCACTTACAGGTAATGACCCAGAAATATACGGCGCAACCTATGGCAGCGATTTGCGATTGATGACCGAACTTGGGCAGATACCTACTATTCATTATGGGGCAGGTAGCGTCCATAACGCTCACACGCCAGATGAATATGTTGATATAACCGAGCTTGAAATTGCTGCCAAAACCTTGATAGTGACCATTTTGCATTTTTGTGGCTACGAAAAATAGCTTGTGGCAACGTCGTTTATATCAACAGAAATTCAACCCACACTAGCAGAGGGATTTGAATTTTAATTTTGCCAAACATCTGAGGCTGCTTAACAATAGCAAAAATCTATTATAGCGTGCTACCTTTGCATTACTAGGCACTTTCCCATCAAATGTTGCTTCATCCATTGGCTTAGTTCTATATATGGCAAGCCTTTTACATAGTTTAAATAAATACGATTTGGGCAGCAAATAAGTCCGGTAAAAATCTATATCTATTATGTTATAATATTATATGCTTATTTTAAGAGTTTTTGCCCATCTGCCAAGTAAATTTCTGAAAGATAACGTATTAATATTATTATTTATTGCGTTTTAGGACTAAAATATTCGAGAGGTTGTTGTTTTGGCGGAAGTAACACCGCAAATCCCACATTTAAGAATCATTAACGGTCCGCAGCAAGGCATTTGTATTCCGTTAGATTTTAATGCGTTGTCTAATACCCCATTTATTATCGGGCGTGCTACCGATTCGAATCTTTTATTGCAAGACCCCACTAACCGAGTATCTCGCCACCATTCAGAGCTTGCTTGGCGCAAAGAAGATGAAGTTTTAACTCTGCGCGATACTTCCAGCAACGGTACTTATCTGAACGGGCAACAAATCGGTAGCCTTATGCCGCTATTCCCCGGCGATATAATCGGCTGTGGTAGTATCCAATTGCTCTTTTGCGTGCCGATTGACGGTATTAAAACCCTACTGGCGCAATTGCCTGATGAAAAACACCTCTCTGAAGATACTTGGTCCGGTGTTGCTCGTCTCGATGTGCTGGCTAGTGATGCCCGTAACTTGCGGGTTGGCTCTTTTATCAGGTTAATTCCAACACATCCGCTCAGTATCGGGCGATTTGGCGATAATGACTTGCAATTGCTGGATGAAGACGTGAGTCGAAGTCATGCCGAGATTCGTTGGATTAGCAATGGCTACGTTTTGCGAGATTTGGGCGCGGCGAACCCTACCTACATCAACGATGTTGCTTTGGATGCGCCGCGTCGTTTGCAAGATGGCGATACCATAAATATACGCGGGAGCGAGTTTTCGTATCGCGCTTCGCGTGTACCTTATAAAGCAGTTACCAAACTGGAAGCCGTGAAAATAACTTCGCAACGCCTTCGCTTCGCGTTTGACCACAGCCAATTACATCTTGGGGCGCGTTTTCTAGGTTTACCCCGTGACCGTCAGGTACAAATAGGTCGCTCTGATAGCAATGATTTGCGCCTTCTTGACCCCTATGTTTCAAAACGCCATGCGATACTGGCTTATGAGTCGGGGCGTTATGTGTTAACCGACCTTGGTACTTCAAATGGAGTGTTGGTAAACGCTCAGGATATTAAACGCCCGATTGCCCTGAACGGTGGCGACCGTCTTAAAATAGGACAATTTGAGTTCATTTTCGAGGATTATGAACCTTCTCGCGAAGACAGCCAAACCGTGATGCTCAGAAGTGGGCAACCTATCACCCTTGAAATGGCGGATTCTACGCAAGCCGCGTCAGATTCCGGTTCTCTAGCTGTTGGTGGGATGCAAGCAGTCAAAGAAGAAAAGAATCTGCACCCGCTTCGCAAGATTCCACCTTTTGATGAATTAGACGATGAATTATTTAAGCAGCTTCAGCCTTATTTCAAACAGGTTACTTACAATTCAGGACAGGAAATTGCGCGAGAAGGGCAGGGTAAAGGGGCGTTCTTTGCCGTATTATCGGGCTATATCACTATCTCGCGTGCTTTGAATGAACGGCGGGATGAACGTTTGGTGTTGGCTGAAATCGGTCCCGGTACAATTTACGGTGAGCGTACCATTTTTGCCAATCAACCCTTTGTCAACCGCTTGGTGGCGCGAACTAGGGTGGAAGCCCTTCGACTGGAAGAGTCCGATTTTGTAAAGACATTCAGCAATAACCCTAAAATCCTTTCTTTCTTCCAGCAACAAGTTGCCACGTATTCAACTGCAACTTGGTTACGCGGCACTATTTTAATGCGAACCCTTTCTGATAGAACAATCCGCGATTTGGCTGCCCGTATGCGGTATCGTTCATTTAAACCGGGCGAGCTACTCGGCGAAAAAGACAAACCATGCGACCAGTTTTTTCTGATTGTTGGGGGTGAGGCTACCGCTTTTACTGTAAATAGCAAGGGAGTTGAGCAAGTTATTGCCGAGCTTGAAGAAGGTGATACTTTTGGCGATGGGATTGCAAGCGAAGGTGAAACCTATCCGGTGACGGTGCGTGCTAGGAAACTGGTTGATGCTTATGCCCTTGCTAAAGCTGATTTTGAGACGGTATTAAGTCAAAGCACAGATCCGGTAGCAAATCTTGGTGCAGAGTTGTTGGGCTTACCGCTGGGCGCGGTACTAAATCGCATCAGCCCTTTTACTACAATGCCACCGCAATTAGTAGCCCAGATTGCCGCCCGTATGAAGGTTAAAAAGTTTCCCAAAGGGCGGGTTATTTTCAAAGAAGGGGAACGCGCTGACGCATTTTATATTATCCGCAAAGGACAAATTGAGCTTAGTTTCCAGACTCGTAGTGGTGAAAATCGCACCGATATGACAATAGGACCGGGTCAATTTTTTGGCGAAACTGCCCTATCTGATAACCCAACTCGCACCAATACTTGCCATGCAGTTGAGGATGTTCAGTTGTTGACACTATATCGCCCACAATTTGAAGAAGTGCTGAAATTGGGCGGAAATTACGCGCTAGGTCAATATTTTGCCAAAGGTATCAGCAAACGTTACCGCCCAAAGCGGGTAGCCGATTGGTCTATCACAGAACAAACCAACTCTATGGGCGAAATACAGCATCTTCTGAGCAAAGGTGAAGATTACTTCAAGCTCTCAGAAGGAGGCTATTTCCTGTGGCAATTAATGGATGGCGATAATAGCATTAATGATTTGGCGCTGTCCTATTTTATGGAATTTAAGAGTCTTGACCTAGATGGTGTGTCTAACCTTGTGGGGCAATTGCAAGCCTCCGGTTTCCTTGAAGCTCCTAAAGTGGATGAGCGTTTACTGGGTGAGAAGCAAGGTAAGGAACGAAGTTTTATTGGGAAATTATGGCAACCAATATTCCGAGCGTTAACCTATACCACCGAAATAAAAAATGTGGATGGCTTTTTCACAAGATTGTACCGCTATTTTGGCAGGGTATTTTTCTGGAAACCGCTTATATTACTATTCGCTGTCATTGTAATAGCCGGAACTGTTGCTTTTGTCTGGAAAGGTGGACTTGTGGCGCTGGTACAGCCTCCTATTGCGCTATTTGCTACCGGGTTATGGTGGATACTTATCCTAGTGTTATTATTTAACTTCTTTATACATGAAATCGCGCATGGTCTAGCCTGTAAACATTTTGGGCGGAAAGTAATGGGGGTAGGCGTAGGTTGGAATCTGGTAGGACCGGTGTTTTTGGTAGATACAAACCAGATATGGCTGGAAAAACGCAGCCCCCGCATCGTTGTGAATTTGGCAGGTCCGTTAACTAATATTCTTTTCTGTAATATTTGTTTCCTATGGCTATTTCTGGTTCCTGAAAGCGATACCCATACCCGTGATGCCCTATTTCAATTAGGCGTTATTGCTTTCACATTGGCATATATCAATCTCAACCCTTTGGTGGAAGGCGATGGTTATTACGCTTTAATGGATTGGGTTGAAATTCCAAGTTTACGCAAAAAGGCATTGGTACATGTCCGAAAGCGATTGACGCGCAAGCCCGATGTGAGGCATTATACACAACGAGAGAAACGCATCTTTAATTGGTTTGTAGCGTTTATTCCGCTCTATCTATTGGTTATTATGGCTCAATTTGTTTTTTGGTTGGGCGGGATTACCATAGCCTTATTGCATAATAGCTTGAACTTTGACAGCGATACTTCTCTTTGGTTAGGGGTGGGCTTAGCAGTAATTGTCACATTGTTAATGGCGATTCCAATGTTTGGCGAGCTTTTTGCAATCAGTGCTGCCGGTAGCGGTGATGACGAAGACGATACCGTTCGTACTGCAAACAATCGTGGGGGTCATCGCCAGAACCGCTAGGGTAAAAGGGGTGAAGGTTATTTGAGTCAGCCTGTAGTCGTTAACCGTGAAGGTCAGAAGTTAAAAATAAGTTTTGTTACCGGACCTCGCACCGGAGAACGGTTGAGTCTGCCTTACCCTGAACAAGGTATTTCCACCATATTAATGGGGCGTAGTCGCGAATGCCCTATCTGGATTGATAGTGCCGATGTAAGCCGCCGTCACGCTGAGATTATTGCAGGTCAACATGGTCAGTTACTGATTCATGATTTGGGTAGTATCAATGGTACACTGGTTAACGGGCAAATTGCACAACTAACTGCCCCACTGCCTTTGCATCCCGGCGACCATATCAAACTGGGTTTGACTGAAATACTATTTGAAGGAGTTACAGGCGTTCCAACGCCACGCTCTAAATCCACGCCAACCGTAACTACTCGCCCAACTACGCCTCTATCTGAAGACCTTTTTATTTACATCTTTTTGAGAGACGGTCAGCTCTACCTGTTCTCCGGTGAGGAAGCCACTATTGGGCGTGGACAAGCCAATGATATAGTAATTGATAACAATAGCATGTCACGCCAACATGCTCGCCTTGTCCGCACCCCAACTGGCGTATATATCAGCGATCTCGGTAGCACGAATAAAACCTTTGTAAATGGAGTGCAAGCGGATGCTCCAATCTTGATACATGATGGTGATGTCCTGCGGTTTGGAGATGTTGTAGCGGATTTTAAAATTGAGAATCAACGACTCAGCGCTGTTTTCAAGGCAGAAGAGCCTAACATTCCTGAAATTGATTCCGGTACCAAATTTGATAAAACTTTCTTAGGTGACATGACAGTTCAGGAAGTTGTCCAGAATAGCCCGGATGATATGCGTCGTTCAATCGAGGAGGGCGAAACCAATCTAGCGGTGAATTTGATTGTTGTGGGGCGAAACCAGCGACAATCCAGCGCGGCTCTACCCGAAAGCTCTGCTGCTAACCGTACTGAAGTAGCGCGTCCTGCTCTGCCACAAGCGCGTTTTGGCTCAGAGGTAGCACGTTTGGAAGGCGTTTGGTACACTGAGGGTAGTGGACGTGCCGCAACTCTTTTACTCAAGGATGTGAGAATTGGTTTGCGTCAGGGTGAATTGGTAGCATTGGTTGGACCTTCCGGTTCAGGTAAAAGCGAGATAGTAGAAATTATGGGCGGTTTTTTGGCTGCCGATCGTGGTATGGTATCAATTCTTGGCTATCAAATTCCAACTCACGAGAACTGGCGCGGTAAAAAACGCTTAAACCTTGAGGAAGAACGCGACCATGTGCGTTGGCGAAGCCGTAATATCGGCTATATGAACAGCGATTTGAACCAGCTAAACCCTCGCTTGACTATTTTGGAGCAAATTACCTCTGCGATTGAATTAGCAGGTACGGTGGTTGACCCTCGCCGCCGTAACGAAATCGCGATGGAACGTCTTTATCTGGTTGGTCTTTCTGACCCTGAAATCTCACGTCTTAAGCCTTCTGATCTTAATCGCCGTGAAAAACAACTTGTGGCACTTGCGCGAGCGCTTGCAAATGACCCACCCATTTTATTAGGTGATGAACCGATAGGTAATCTATCCAGCGAAGCCGCTAATTATGTTTTTAAATTGCTGCAACAGTTTGTAGCTTCGGGGAAAACAGTTTTAATGGTAACCCACGATGCTTACTGGGCACGTAATGCCACCCGCCAAATTGAAATACTTGACGGTGAGATTGTCGGTAGTCTTTCCTGAAAAAACCGTTGTAAAAACTTAGAACCTACTAACCTTCTTATCCGTTTAATATATTACCGGGACACTTTTTGTACTATAAATAACAATAGAAAAGCTAGTTTCTAGACCTGAGTACATGCCCTAATTGTTAGTGAGAAATTTTATGACAATACCCGCTCTAGTTGATATGAAGTTAATAATTTTAGAAGAACCTCATATGTTACCGGGCGCACCCCAACCGGATGTCTTTGATTTATGGTATAACCCTGCCCGCAAACTCAAGTTAGGAAGAAAAGTTGGTAACGATATAGTGCTGGTTGATATTAGCGTGTCGCGTTTTCATCTCGAATTGGAGATAAGAGAAGACGGGTTGCTTGTTTGTGATATGAACAGCCAGAACGGCACGCAATTAAACGGGCGACCTCTCGCCCCTATGCAATCGGCGCTGGTTCGTCCGGGGGATAAACTTCGAGTAGGAGATGTTTTGTTATTACTCGAAGCCAGTTACGAAGGTGTACCTGCAAATGTTGGAATTGATAATTTACTTGCCCAAACCTCTGAAGGAAAATTTGTTAACATTAATTCACCTGAAAACAATGCACTTGTTGATGCTTCCGCTGATTCAGGGCAAATATCTTTTGCGGCGCAACCACAGGCTGTATTCGATTATTTCGGCGAACAAGTGAAACCTTCCACTGTACGAGATCACTCCGAACTTTACCCACAAGATTCAGGGTTAAAGCGGAGTCGCAATCAATTTGGCTATAAGCGATCCAAACCGCGAGCTTGGTTATTCATGCTATTAGCCTTGTTAATCACTATAATTATTGGTGCAATAGTTTATGTATTGGCTTTTATGATGAACTCCGGCGCTAGTCCCAAATTGGCGAACTTGCCTTCTCATGTTTTTTCAAGTCCGGCAAATTCGGATTCAGCCCTCGGTATAATTGTGGCACATCCTAGCACATGGATAAGGCAAGATGTTGACCCTTCTCGTGTAATATTCACTAAACCCGATAGCACAACCGCCGCTCTAACCATTGAAAAACCTCCCAGTCGTACTATACCAAACTCAAATATTAGTCCTGACGAAGCAATAAGACTTTACATAACTAATATAAAAGCTAAAGCCAAAAACCCTAAAATATTGTTGGATACTGTAGAAACCAAATTGTTGGACAATACCCCTGCATGGATAGCAAAAGCAGTTTTCAGCACTGTTGAAGATAATGTTAGCGTCCAAGATTATACTGTTACAGTATTGAGTTTCCAATGTAATGGTAATCTTTATTTTGCCAGTGTAGGCGAAGAAGCACGTTTCTATAATGGGGTAGTACAGCAGGATTTGGAAGCTTCCATATCTAGCATCACATGTCGTTAATTTATTATAGTTCTTTTTGGTAAATTTTCCTACAATTTATGCAAACACGTTAGGATTTCAGGGCGGTTGCAAGGTCGGTATTCCAATGTCAACACGCCAAGAAGATTAACCCGTAGGGGCGACGCTGGATTCGCCCTTCGTCCGTTGCCCCAACCCCATGAGATTTGCGC